>CAUTOA010000080.1:0-2530 GCA_963540205.1 uncultured Candidatus Saccharibacteria bacterium | reverse complement strand
GCAGCCAGTTTACGCGACGGAGTTAAGTGATCTCCGCTAAATGTCTCCACCAATCTCATGGCCGATTCTCTACTTTCAAGAGAAAAGTCAACTTCGCCTTGATTTTGAAGATTGATGTTATTGTCTAATGATTCTTTACTTTCCATAATATAGCTTGTGAATTATATCACAAACTATAAATTTTTGCAATAGCTAGACTGCCTGGACTATCTACGCAAAATAAATCCGCATCAATTCGCGCGCCACCCTGTCGGCGTCGTGACGAATCAGGCTACGCTGAGCGGCTAACGGATCGCTGCTGGAGTTCGTATTGACCCACACGTCATCAGCAATCAAACGCTTGCCCGACGCATAATAATGCTTTTTCTTCAGCAATTCCTTATCCCACTCGACCAAATATTCGCCATCATGAGCATATTTCTTTATCAATTCCTCTGGCGGGCGATGGTTATTGTAAAGCACATAATCCATATTCACCCCTGAAAATCGCTCAATTTCATCCGCAAAATCCGCCACGGTAAATCCATCAGTCTGCGTTGGCTTTGTGACCAAATTGCAAACATAGACTTTCTTCGCCTTCGTTTCTGCAAGCGCCCGAGTGACGCCTCGAACCAACAATGCTGGCGCCAAACTGCCATATAAAAGCCCCGGCGCGATCACCACCAAATCGGCATCCAAAATCGCTTGACGAGCTCGCGGATTGATCGTAGCCGGCGGTTTAAGCTCTAGCCATGGCCGTTCCCCATGAGGAATTTTTAGCGACTCAGCCGCATGTTGACCATCAACAACTGTGCCGTCTTTCAGCTTAATCGACATCGTCGTGTCATCCAGAGTAATCGGATAAACTCGACCATTAACACCCAAAACTTCGCTAGCCAACTCAACTGCATCAGCAAAACTTCCTGTCATTTTTTCCAGTGCCGCCATGAATAAATTGCCGAACGCGTGACCTTTCATACTGCCCTCGCCGAACCGGTAATTGAACAAATCACGAACCTTCGGCGAAGTACTTAGCGCCACCAAGCATTGCCTGACGTCGCCCGCCGGCAACACGCCCAATTCATCGCGCAACACGCCCGTTGAGCCGCCATCGTCGACCATATTGACCAATGCTGTGATGCTGTGTGTATATTTTTTCAATCCAGAAAGCAGCGTGAAACTTCCCGTCCCGCCGCCGATAACTACAACTTTTACCCCAAAATAATCATTATTCGAACCATTTATCATGCTTGAATTATAGCACCTTGGAAAGTCTAAACCAACGTGCCTTTTGGCAACGCCCATTCCAAAAACGGCTGTTGCTGACAATCAATCGCGTTGATGATGTGTGTGGCAATTTTCGCAGGATCGTTGAAAAACACATAGTCAGCTGGGAGATCGCGCCCATTCCAAAACGGAGTCTTCATGGCGCCCGGCAAAAATAGCGCAACTCTAACTGGAAGTTTTTGCTCATCTGCCTGCATTCCCAAACTTCGCGCCAAACCCGCTTGAGCGTGCTTCGTCGCAACGTACACAGCTTCATCTGAGCGCGCTTTAACGCTACTTGTCGATCCGATAATCGTCAGTACAGACTTACGATTTTGCGTTGACATCTTACGCCAAGCCCATTGAACCAGCGGCAACGCGCCCGAAAAATTAACTTCCGCCATACTGCGAACACTCGGCTGATCTTCAAAATTGCCGCGCCAGCCATATCCAGCCGCCCACACAAATTGATCAATATCATCGCCGTTTAAAATCTGCTCAATTCGCGCCGACGCCGACTCCACTTGATCTGAATAATACACATCCAGAGGAAAACCTTCTCCGTGTTTTTGCGGATCATAAGTTTTACCTAGCACCAGCACGCGATCGCCACGTTTCCGTAGCTGCTTCGCCATTTCCAAACCGAGCCCACTCGTCCCACCAAGAATAATATGCATATGGTTATTATAGCAATGGCGATATTAAATGTAAATTCCGTATCTAAGCCTCGGCCAAGCTTCTGCCAACTCCTCAGCCGAAAACTCCTTGACAGAATCCAGCTCTTGTAAAGGCGTTTCCAAACAAAGCCCAACAGCCACGGCGGCCACTCGTCTCATGAGATATTCCGCATTATCTGAGGAAAAATAAGCATCCTTGTCGAAATCCCCTTTCATTCTGCCGAAAGACTGCACACCCAACTTATCTCGCCAGCTTCGCAACTCAATCCTATCATACGGAAACTGAGATGGCGATTATATGGATGTGGACTGACTAGGGAGACGCTTCTCCGCTAATTCAACGTGTCCCGAATATTTATCATCACGACTAGCCAATATTATGCCCATGTCAAAAATCCGACCTTTTCCAATAGCTAATCTGGTCAATAGTGTAAATAGCGAATTCTCATCGACTTTACTGAGGTCGCCCTCGACAATATTCTCGATTTTAACTATGGCGCCGTAATTATCAGTTTTCTTCATGCGTTAAACCTTATGCATTAGCTATATCAATCAAAAGATACGCCGCCTGTACTTTTTTCCATGCCTGATATTCTATACTATTTTAT
>CAUTOA010000079.1:0-2548 GCA_963540205.1 uncultured Candidatus Saccharibacteria bacterium | reverse complement strand
GAAAAAGAAGAAAAACCTAAGAAGCAAAAATCTTCAAAGAAATCGAGGGCGAAAAAATCGTGAAAATATTAGTAAAAAATCATTTTGAGAACGCCACTCAGGCGCTACGAGCTAATCGTGGACGAACATTTTTGACAATTGTAGGTGTAGCTATTGGTATCGCCAGCATCACCATGGTTCTATCTCTAACTGGCGGATTTAATCACCTATTCGGCGATAGTTCCAACCAATCAGACGCTCCTGTCGCCATCGTTAAATCTGGCAATCAAAAAGCCGTCCCGAATCTGCTGACCGAATCCGATAACACGACGACGGTCAACACATTGACTGAAACTGACGCCAGGGATATAGGAAAAATTGCCAATACGAAAGCCGCGCCAATTGCTTTTCTACACGCCGAACTGCGCGCCCGCGAAGGTAAAGTCGATATCCAAAACGCCGCGTTAATCGGCAGTACGGAATCGCTAAAAGACGTCGCCAATTTGCAAATTGCTACTGGACAATTTATTAACGACATCGGCGGAGTTGTCGTCGGTCAGCAATTGTCGGTCGATTTATTCGGCACCGAAAGGTCCATCGGAAACGTTATTTACATCCGAAATCAACCATTGACCGTTGTTGGCGTGTTGAAGAATATTGAAAATCAAACCAGTTATTTGGATGTAAATTTTAATAACGCCGCCATTATTCCATTGTCTGTGATTAAAAAATTCACCCAAGGAACGCCGCAGATTCAGCAAATCATCGTAACTACCAAAGATCATAAAAATCTCAATTCAGTCATAAAATCGGCTGACGATATTTTGAAGAAGAATCATGATAGCGATAAGAATTATCGAATCGTTTCTGGAGAAGAGATAAATGAAAAGAAGTCTAATGTCGCGAGGTTTCTCTCAATAATCTTAACTGTCATCGGCATTATTTCTCTGTTAATTGGTGGAATAGGCGTTATGAACGTGATGCTTGTCAATGTCGCCGAGCGACAGCGTGAAGTAGGCGTCAGACGAGCCGTCGGCGCCACAGGCTGGGACATCATCAATCAATTCCTGATCGAAGCAGCAATCATCGGGTTACTCGGCGGAATATTGGGCTACGGGTTAGGCTTGGCAGGAGCTTATATTGCCAGCTTATACTTACCTCTCACACCTTATATTTATTGGCAAACAGCCGTCTTGTCAATTGGACTATCGATAATCATCGGCGTAATTTCTGGCGTATATCCAGCAGCTCGCGCCACCAGACGCGACCCAATCGAATCTCTACGATATTAAATTAACTAAGTTCCGCTTTCAATTTTTCAACCAACTGAACTGGACCAGGATTGACTCCATTGAGAATAGCTGTGTAAATACTAGCCGCGTCAGCCAGCACCAAGCCCCACAGCAATTGCTCCATAAGCGTCTTTCCTCGAAGTTCCAATACGCGCGCCTTTGGTCGTTTGCCACTCAACAAACGGTCGCTAAGCTCCATTCGCTCGCGGATTCTGTCCCGCTCCAAATTGCTACGAATATCAAAAACCGTAAACGGCTTCTCTACTGGATGCGACGACCAACCGATGAACTCGTTATGATTAAATTCTGGATATTGATTAGAAAATGCCAAATTCTTCGCCGATTCATTCCAGCTAATTTTCCACTTATACGCCAGCGGCCAAGTCAATTCACCACCAAAAACAACCAACGTCTTGCCAATTGTTAATTTCGCAATCTGCTTCGCCAAATTATCAGCTTCTGGCGTTTTAGCCGTCCAATTAGATATTTCGCCCGCCAGCCAATCAGCGCTATTTTTCACCTGATCATACAAATCATTATCAATCACCCAAAAATGTTGCAATAGTTTCAATAATCCTCGCAAATGATAAACCGTCGACATTCGTGGCTGCGCGCCAGCTGGAACTTGAGCGTAAGTTACGTTGTCATTTTTCGCTCGCTCAATCAACGCTCCGCCAGTCGACATAGCTGCCAAACACGCCTTCTTCTCCAATGCTTGCTGATAGCAGCTCAGAGTTTCCTCGGTATTGCCCGAATGACTAACCGCGATAACCAACGTTTCCTCGCCCACAAATCCAGGCAAATCATAGCCCTTCACCACTTCAAGCGGAATATGCAACCAGCCTGCGGTCAAAACTCGAACCATATCAGCCGCTAAAGCCGAACCGCCCATTCCCGCAATCACGATATTCTTAAAATCTCGACGCTGATTCGCACCTTCGTGAATCGACACTTCATATCGAGCTTGTTCTGGAATATTCAAAACGCCGCTTAAAACGTCGCCTGGATCATATTGTTTTATCACATTCATATCATCTAACATCTTGCGCTCCTTGATTAACTCATGTTATAGTGTAACATATATAAGCTTAAACAATTTAATATATAAGGTGGGTTATAATGGATTCTCAAGCTAATCAATCATTCAGTGACGACCAAGAACTGGCTAAGGTATTAGCTGGCGTGTCACAAGGTACAGACAATAATTTACAATTCGAAGAGACAAATGCTACAGCTTCACCTGTAATTAATCCTGCAACCATCTCACCAGATCCTGT
>CAUTOA010000078.1:0-2553 GCA_963540205.1 uncultured Candidatus Saccharibacteria bacterium | reverse complement strand
AAATTGTCCAAATCTCGCACGCGACTCAAAGCCACATAACCCATACCTTCGACAAACGCCTTTCTCAGATCAATCTTAGCCGCATCAAGCGTCATTCCCTGACTTTTGTGAACCGTTATAGCCCACGCCAAACGCAGTGGCACCTGAGAAATACTCGCTCGTTTGCGCTCTCCGTCCCGCAATTCCCAAACATCCGGCACCATCGTCACCCGACGACCATCTCGAAACTCAACAACCGGATATTCCGTCAATGGCTCAAAATCCACAACCGTTCCAATACTACCATTGGCGTATAATTTTTGCGGCGAATTTTTAACCGCCATCACCAACGCGCCCAGCTTAATCGCCAGATTTTCTGGAGCCAGGACCGACCTTTGCAGATTCTCTACATAAATTTTCGAGCCCGTCGTCGTTTGCTGATACGAACGCTCTTCTCCCGGCAATTCCGCCAGTTTTTGAATATTGATATCATCGACATCAACGTTTACAGTGTGTAGTTCTGTAATATCACCATCTGGCGGCTCAATTTCCGTGCGCGCCAGCAACGCCTCGACGTGACGTCGCCTAACATCGCCAGTTCTTAGAGCGGTCAGAATCTCCAAAAGCTGCTCATCATTCTGACGATATTGTCGCTCCAAATACAAAACCGCCGGCTGAAGTTCTTGCCAAGCATCAGAATAAACCACAAAACCGCCGCCCTGCTCGTTCGGACGATTCACTGGCGGCAATTGGAAAAAATCACCACTCATCACCAGCTGAATACCGCCAAACGGCTGATCATTTTCCCTGACGGTTCGTAAAACCTTATCAATCATATCCAGCCGAAAATCGTGAAGCATTGAAATCTCGTCAATAATCAACACGTCAGTTTTGAAAATCACATCACGCCGCGTTTTTGACAATCGTTCAAAAAAATTGTTCGGCAAATGATCACTCACACCAATGCCACTCCAGCTGTGAATCGTATTACCACCAAGATGCGTCGCCGCCAGACCAGTTGTCGCTGTTACCGACACCTTTTTACCTCGTTTTCGCGCCTGCGCAATAAAATTATTCAACAGGTAAGTTTTGCCTGTTCCAGCCGCACCAGTCAGCAATGCCGACCGACCGCTCAGCAGAATAGCCAGCGCTAATTCTTGATCCATTTTAGCCCCGTGGCGGTTCGCCTTCTGGCTCACCGAGCAGCTTCTTCGACTTAATTTCGTAACGCTTGCCCGTGATTTTACTCTCGATATAATCCTCGTTAATGAGATTTACGAACATATCCAAATCATTACCGTCCATGATAATAATCGCGCCATTATCATCGCTCATCAACTCCAATTGCATCTCATCAGCATAGTCCAAAACATCTTCCTGTTTAACCGCGCCGATTTCCAATTTCTGCAATTTATTAATCGTCTTTTTGCGCTCCTTCACCAACGCGTTAAGATCCATTCCCTCTGGAAAACTTAGCTTATATTCCTTCTCAATTTCCGCTACTTTTTTATCAGCAATCACCTGCTTTTTATATTCATAGCCAAACATTCGCTCAAATTTTCCAGGATTAAACGCAAAAATATCTTTACCGACAATCAAAACTTGATTATCATCTGGAACCTTAAAACCAACTTCCGCATTAAATGAACCAAATTTGCCATCAGAAAATTCCCAAGCCAACGCGCTCTTCAGTGTCTGACCTTGCTGGATTAGCTTAACCGTATAAAATACTGCATCAGGATTATTCGGATCGGTAAATCGCGCCACAATTCCCTTCATACGCTTAAACTCGTGCTCCGTTTCTGAAAACTCCACGATGTCATGACGCTCATGTTCAATCAAATGAATCAGCGTTTCAGCTCGCCCAACCTTCTCCAGATCAGTCCTCAACAGAACATTATCTTCTGATTCGCTCAATTCATAATCGCGAACACTCAGTCCAGTGCCCGCACCCAAATTGACCTGATTGATATAATCAAACAAGAACAGCGGTCTAAGCTGTTGCTCAACATCGCCTTTTATTGGCATAAAATATGGCGTGTAATTTTTGCTAAATAAGAACAGTTCTATCTGTAAATCATTCTTTTTTGCGTCATTTTGATTTGCCCACAAAAAAATATCAGTCGTTTCCCTCACTTCTTCCATTTTTCTAGTATAGCAATTTTTATCAGATGTCGCTAGCAGTTATTTTGTCAATCTCTCGCCTTCACGCGCCCGATTAGCCCATTCGTCCGCTAGTTCATTCCCTTCGTCGCCCTCATGACCGCGCACCCAACGCAAATCCGCCTGAGAATTCGAATATAATTCGTACAATTCTCGTACAATATCCAGATTTTTAATCTCGCCGCCCTTTTTCGTCCAGCCGCGCTTTTCCCAGCCCGGCGCCCACTTGGTAACCACGTTAATCCAAAACTCACTATCAGAATAAATCACGCACGGCGCGCCATTGGCATCTTTCAATGCTGCAATTAAAGCTTTGCCCTCCATGCGAATATTAGTGGTATCACCGTCTTCCGATCCCAAAATATAAGGCTGAAGATCACGAATAACCGCAAACCCACCTGGACCGGGATT
>CAUTOA010000077.1:0-2586 GCA_963540205.1 uncultured Candidatus Saccharibacteria bacterium | reverse complement strand
ATCTTTGCGCCCAAATCTTTATATTTCTTCGGATGCTTGAGAAAATCAACAACTTCCTGCAAATCTTGCTTGGCGTTATCATTTCCAGCAATATCTGTAAATAGAACCTTTTCTTTATCTTGTCCATACAGGCGAGCCTTACTCTTGCCGAATCCCATAGCTTGATTATTTTGACCCTGAGCTTGGCGCATCATAAACATAAAGAACATCACGATAATCAACACAGGCACAACCATAACCGCCAGGTTCCACATGGTTTCGCCGGTTGTGGATGGTGGAATAACTTTCACCTCAACCTTAGCGTCCTTGTTCAAGCCCTGCTCATAAATGCTGCTAGATTCCTTGACTGAATGCTCGGTAGGTTTTGATTGATCTTTTGGAGTAATCTTAATATCGTTTCCTTGAATCTCCAATTGAGCAATTTTACCGTCATTTGCTCGACGCACTACATCAGATAATGCAACATCTTTAAGATTTGACGCAGGGAAGAGTGTTGCGTAAAAAATTAACGCTACAAAAATTATAATTGCCCAAAACAATCCAAATCGTAAAATTTGACTTATTCTATTCTTTCCATTTCTTTGAGGCATCTTAACAGCCATTCTCAACTAATCCTTTCGCCTATACTAATCAAACTCTCTTTATTATAACACTTCTTAGCGTCAATTTCATCACAATACCGCCACCAACTTGCCAGCAAGAGCCAGCTTTTCCAGTTTTTACAGCAATTAGCATACGCTCTAATTGAGAACCCAGTAACGATACATCATAATGTCGTAAAACGTAATAATATAGCAATTCTTGTGCGACATTATCATCTATCATCGTCAAAAAATACCGACCCAGGACTTCTCCATCAAACTTCTCTATTTCCTGCTCAATTTTCCCTCTTAATTCTCTTTGTTTTCGCCACGCCTCATACACTCCAAGTTTCTGATATTCATCAAGTTCACGATTTATCTTGCGTCTAAATTTATTCCTTTGATACAAGTCGCTTTGATTTGTCTCGTCTTCACACCATTCTAATTTCTGACGAATCGCATATTCATAAATTCTCTGCTTCGTCCAGCCATTCATCGGCCTAACTATTTGACCGTCACTCATCCCCGCCAAGCCTCGCCACCTGGAGCCACGCTTAAGGTTCATCGCTACAGTTTCAATAATGTCATCTCGATGATGCGCTGTCACTATCACGCCATCAAAATCCGTCGCCACGCCACGCAAAAATTCATACCGTCTTTGGCGCGCTAATTCTTCACTGGCATCAGCTCCCAGCTTTTCGCGCCGACAAACGAATTGTATTTTATATCTATCAGCTAAAGCCTCGACAAATCTAGCATCACTCGCCGAATCCTCACGAATTCCGTGGTCAAAATGAGCGACCACCAAATCTTTTTCCGTTCGCGACATCAAATCCAGCAAAACTACCGAATCAATCCCACCACTGACTGCGATAATATATCTCACATATCCATTATCTCACAATTTACCTAAAACGTATTTGGCAAATTTTATACTATCTGTTACAATCAATGCAGTGTGGCACCGTAGCTCAGCTGGTTAGAGCGCAGGACTCATAAGCCTGAGGTCGGTGGTTCGGGTCCACCCGGTGCTACCAGAAATTATCTTTCCCTCGCCAATACGGCGGGGAATTTTTTATAGATACTGAATTAAATTAGCTCAAGCTCTTCAGATTGAACGCCATCCAAAGCCGCCAATCGTCGCGACACAAAACTATCCAATTCCCATGAATTACGCTGACGCTCCCACGTTGCTAAATCCTTTTTTCGGGTTACTTCTAAAAATTCAGCTAATTCACTGGTGTTGATTTCCATATTTTTTCCTTTTTTGTGTTAATTATTTAACTGTCTTTATACTATCATAAATTTGACAAAAAAGCAATACCTTTTTCGGTCATTATTTACCTTTTCATTCCGCTTGTGGTACACTGGTAGAGAAGGATTTATACACAAAAATGACCCCCGTAACAATCTCGTCACTGGCCACCATAATTTTTGCAGCGATTATTCACGCTAGTTTTCAGCTTAGTGTCAGTGTTTTAACGTTACTTAGCGGACATTCAATTGGCAAAAAAACCGCCCAGAGAAAAATTTTTCGTATGAGCAACAGTTTTGTATTCGGTGTTTCAACAATCACTCTACTGCTCATTAGCTCCATTTCCTATTTCCTATCACTATTCATCCACCACGCTACCAGCGCAGAGCAACTCGTTGCCGCCGTCTCTTCAGGGATGATGTTTGGCTTAGGAATCGCAATTTGGGCGTTCTACTTCCGACGACAACCAGGAACTTCATTATGGCTTCCACGCAATTTTGCAGAATATTTAAACAAGCGCACCAAAAAAACCAAAAATTCCATAGAAAGCTTTGCCCTGGGAATAATTAGCGTTATTGCAGAAATCATATTTATTATCGCGCCAATTATCGCTGCCAGCCTGGCTATTATCACCCTACCAAACCCTTTCTTGCAAATCGTCAGCATAGCGATCTACGTCATCGTGTCCGCACTGCCGTTGTTTGTCGTTATCGTCTTGATCGGCAGCGGACGCAGCATCTCTAATTTACA
>CAUTOA010000076.1:0-2665 GCA_963540205.1 uncultured Candidatus Saccharibacteria bacterium | reverse complement strand
ACTGCTTCGATATTCATTGAGCGTGTCTTCAATTGCGACAAATTTAATAAAATCCGAATTCTCAACTTCATGACGACTTAGTCTCCGACGGGCATCGCTAATTTGCTCCGTTAACAAATGCACGCGCTGTTCATATTGAGAAATAATATACGCCAAATTCGCAGCAAAAACTCCCGCTGGACGCTCGGTTGTGCTAAATAAATAATCGCTAACCTCCAGAGGTGAAAATTTAACATGAGGCGATATTGTAATATAATGACCGCCGCTAATTGCAATCAAAAACGGTGCCGTTTTGCCAGAATCAGTTTGACCAAACGGTATGCGTGTAAAAATATATTCAACACCATCAGAAAACTCCGCTCGAGGTAATTCGTGGATGTCTAGTACGTCACGGACAATATTAGCAGACAGCGACAAAGCCTTTGAAACTCGAGTAGCATCAAGACTCCCGGTCAAATTAATCCAACCGTTTTTATGCATTCGTTGAGCTTGCGTCAACTTTTCAGTCAACGATCTGCGTTCAAAATAGCCCACCATCATGAGAAAATTATAATATACATAAGCAATATTAGCAATCTGTCGAATTGCAATTAAACTTTAGCGGCGGCGCAGGAAATAATAGCCCACAACAAATGCCAGCACTACACTGATCGCGGTAATCGCCCAAAACATCAATGGATTATCGGCACCCGGAACCGGCACGTTCATACCATATAAACCAGCGATCATCGTCGGAATAGTCAAAGCTACGGTAATTACGGTTAGCAGGCGAATTGTTTCATTAAGGCGCGTATCCATCACCGCCCTATAGCTGTCGCGCACATTAGTAATCGTCCTCAACAAACTTTTACAACGCGCAATCACCTGCTCCAAATCAATCGAAATATCCTCAACGTCTTCCTTATCGTCAGCTTTCAATCGCAATTTCTGAGTCGCCAAAAGTCTCTCAATTGTCCAGTTCATCGGAATTAGCGCGTCAAGATAATCATTCAATTTGCGCTCATACTCCGCCAGTGTGGCAATGTCATTAACTCTCAGCGTATGAATACTGTCCGTAGCCGCTCGCATTTGGCGATTAATCGTTGCCACGCGCCGCTGATATTGCGTTGAAATCGCCTCAACCATCGCCACCAAAAGCTCAACTTGTCGATCCGTCCTAATTCGCACTTTATCAATAAATGGCTGCCACAATCGCCCCAAACTATCTCTGGACAACGTCACGATATGATCTTTATTGATGCAGAATAAAATCGGCGTGGTAAAATCGTTAAAATCGTCGTCAGTGTCCGGCAGCCGCGCAATCAAATAAGTCCACTCATCGTCAAACTCAATACGCGGCACCTCATGCGGGTCAAGCGCGTCACTGATCAAATCCTCGTCCAAGCCCAGCGCCAACAACTGCGAAACCTCTTCGTCGCTTGGCCTTTCACAACGCACCCACGAACCAGACTGCAAATTTTCTTGCGGACTAATTATTGAATCACTATTTGTTGAACGAAGATATTGCAACATAATTTCATATTATAAAATAAAACATACATAAACACAAGAAGCTCCTGCGCCATTCACAGGAACTTCTTGATTTTGATTACGATTTAACTATCGTGCCTGCCGAGCCGCTAATAGCTTCAGCGGTTTTATCCAGCGAAGTAATAATCGCTGTACGCCCCGACTTTCCATCCAAGAACGACAAGGCAGCCTGAGTTTTTGGCAACATCGAACCTGCCGCAAACTGCCCATCGTCAATATGCTTTTGAAGTTCTTCTATTGAAACTTCCCCGAGAGATTGCTCATCTGGTTTGCCAAAATTAATTTTAGCAGCATCAACCGAAGTCAAAATCAGCAAAGTGTCAGCATCCAAAAGATCTGCCAATTTTGCCGCACCGAAGTCCTTATCAATAACCGCAGCGACGCCTTTTAATTGACCAGTTTCGTCTTGCAAAACAGGAATGCCGCCACCGCCAGTTGAAACGACCGTCACACCAGCATGAACCAACGCCTTAATCACATCAGCCTCGACAATCGTCTGAGGTTTTGGCGAAGGAACGACACGCCGCCAGCCGCGACCAGCGTCTTCTTTTACCGTGTAGCCGCGTTCGCTAGCGACGGTTTTTGCCTCGTCTTCCGAATAGAACGGACCAATTGGCTTGGTTGGATTTTGGAATGCTGGATCGCTTAAGCTAACAATCGTTTGAGTTATAACACTAACAGCGCGATTGTTCATCTGATTAATCATAAAGGCGTCATGAAAAGCCTGTTGCAACCAAAAGCCAATCAGCCCCTGACTCATGGCACCAGAATCTTCCAGTGGCAAGCTTGGCACATCTGGCGTGTTAATCGCCTCTTCGTGCAACACGATATTGCCAACCTGAGGACCATTGCCATGAACAATTGCTACGTTATGACCGGCTTGGATTAACGGTAAAAGTTGTCGAACCGTTTCATCGGCTACTCGTTGCTGTTGCTCAGACGCGGCTTCGCCCTGCCGTTGCAGGGCGTTACCACCGAGCGCTACTACAATAGTACGCTTCTTATCCATAGGCTACAGTGCTCCGAAAATTGCAATAACTGTGATGCTGATAACAGCAAATACCGCCATAATTGGAGCTGAGCGTTTTAGCCAGTCGCGATATGAAACGCCAGCCAAAGCCAATCCACCCATCAA
>CAUTOA010000075.1:0-2668 GCA_963540205.1 uncultured Candidatus Saccharibacteria bacterium | reverse complement strand
CTTGCCTGCCCTTCATTTAATCGCCCCTCAAACAACGCCTGCTGCACAGACTTCGGCAATTTCAGTAGCCTCAACGTATTACTGACCGCACTTATAGATTTGCCGCCCAAACGCTTGCCAATTTCCTCCAGCGTCATATTGAATTGATCGCGCAATTTTTGATAAGCAGTCGCAGTTTCAAGCGCATTCAAATCATGTCGTTGCAAGTTTTCAATCAAAGAAATCTCCAGGCGATTTTGGTCGCTCATACTCCTGACAATACACGGCACCTCTGTTAAATTCGCCCTATTCGCCGCACGCCAACGTCGTTCGCCTGCCACGATTAGATATTTATCGCCTTTTGGCGTCACAACAATCGGCTGAACCACACCATGCTCGCGCACCGATTCCGTCAACTCATTCAAAGCATTCTCATCAAAAAAGCGACGCGGCTGATCTGGATCTGGGACGACTTGATCAATAGCAATATCTCTCAGATGAGAAACTTCCACATCCTGCTGCGCTGTCGGATCGAACGTTTCATCAATCAAATTGGTTGGAATTAACGACCCAAAACCTCTGCCTAAACCTTTTTTCATCGTTCCACCCTCTCTATAATTTCTTTCGTTAGCGCCTTATAAGCCCGAGAACCTTTTGAAAAACGATCGTACGCTCCAACTGGCGCACCATGACTAGGAGCCTCAGCCAAGCGAATATTTCGCGGAATGCTATTCTTAAAAATCTTATCCGGAAAATATTTTTTAACCTCAGCATGAACTTGCCCGGATAATGTAGTCCTGGAGTCCATCATCGTCAGTAAAACGCCCAGTAATTCCAGAGGCGGATTAAGCCCCTTCTTTATCAATTTCATACTTTCCAAAAGCTGCCCCAACCCTTCCAGAGCGTAAAATTCCGCCTGAACTGGGAGCAATACATAATTAGCAGCAATCATACCGTTGACCGTCAACAAACTCAAGCTTGGCGGGCTATCGATAATAATATAGTCGTAATCCGTCGCCTTCTGCAAAGCCTCTCGCAAGCGAACAAACCTTCCCTGCGCCTGCGCCAACTCCACTTCCGTATTCGCCAAATGAGGTGTAGCTGGAGCGATTGATAAGTTTTTATATTCCGTTGGCAATATGATATTCGATAGGTCAATTTGTCGCATAATCACCTCTGATATTGTTGCGCCCAAATTCTGTTTATCTATTCCAAGTCCACTGGTGGCATTGCCCTGCGGATCAAAATCCACCAACAATGTTTTCTTGCCAGCTTTTGCCAAAAAATATGCTACGTTAATCGACGTCGTTGTTTTGCCGACGCCACCTTTTTGATTTGTCACCGCAATGATTTTTGTCATTCGTTCCCCTTTTTACCTGTCTTAATTATAGCATGAGCAGAACATAAATAACAGACATCAAAAAACCGCTTTCTTTGCGAAAGCGGCTCTTCAGATTATTTGATTGACGTAATTTCAATCTTCGTGTACTTCTGGCGATGACCAGTTTCTTTGTGTACGCGCTTCTTACTCTTGTAGCGGATAACGCGAAGTTTGTCGCCCTTGACTTCCGCTTCTACGACCTTAGCTTTAACGCTAGACCCTTTTACAGTTGGCGTACCAACCTTGATTTTATCACCATCAATCACTAAAAGTGCGTCGAGAGTGAGTTCTTTTGTGCCTTCAGGGAGGAGATCCACCAAGAGGGACTCTTTTTCACTGACAAGATATTGTTTGCCAGAGATTTTTACGACTGCTTTCATTTCGTTCCTTAATTATTATGAATTAACTCTAATAATTCTATCAAAAACTAGCAATAAAATCAAGTGTAGTTAGCAGGTAACGTTTTTCGCCATAGCGTTATTCGCCTTCAGCCAACCGCTCGGCGAGCCGCATTCCATATATTCGCCCTTAGCTTCGCCAACGACAATCACGCCGCCGCCGTTGATATACGCATTAATCGCGTCCGTTATCTCAAACTCACCTCTCTTAGGGTTTGCCGGCAAAGTTCGCGCCAACTCGAAAATCTCTTTGTTCAAGACGTAAAAACTTGAATTACTGAGGTTACTTGGAGCTTCTTCCAATTTTGGCTTTTCAATTATTCGCACAAAATTGCCCTGATTGTCAGTTTCAATAATCCCTGTTTGCGGAATAAATTCCTCTTCGACAGGATTTCCTAATAGCCCAGCCGACAATCCGCGCGATTCCACCAACTCCGCCAAATCAGCCGCGTTCGAACCGCCGTCGCCACGCCAAAAGAATTGATCGCCCATAATCACAAAGGCCGACTCGCCCTGTTCAATAAATTCACTCGCCAAACCAACTGGAATACTTGTGCCATAGCCACCAGTTCCCGGCTGAGTTAAAAAATGTATTCGGACGTCGCGAAGTGGCGCCACCAGAGGAAGCTTATCCTGTTTGCCCGCTCGACGTAAATAATCGTTCAATTGAATATTCGATCGATAATAGCTCTGCACTTGAGTGCTTTGTTCACCAACCACAAAGTAAATATCCTTTACGCCCGCTCGCACGACGTCTTGCACGATATAATCAATCACCGGACGAGTGCCGACCGGCAGCATACACTTTTCAATAGATTTGGTAATCGGCAACATTCGCGTGCCCCAACCAGCGACCGGAATAATAGCTTTAGTAATCATAGCACCTCCTACATTTTCAGCTCTTTGTGAG
>CAUTOA010000074.1:0-2683 GCA_963540205.1 uncultured Candidatus Saccharibacteria bacterium | reverse complement strand
TTACCTTAGAAATTGGCGACAAATTGGAGTTCTTTACTAGGGAATTAGTGAAGAAGACACTGGGATAGACAATTTTCTGAATAGTAATCACGTGATATTATTGATATAATTTAGATGTATAGAAAAAGAAAAGGAGGACTATGTTCCAACTGAATGAAGAATTTCTTAAAGAATTGGGGCTGGACCAGCTGCCGGAAGATCAGCAAAAATCGTTGTTGCAGCATATTTATAGCGAACTAGAGCTTCGAGTTGGCGAACGATTAAGTCAGGGAATGAGCGATGCTCAGTTGGAGGAGTTTGCAGGAATTATCGATAAAACTCCTGGTTCTGTGGATGATTTTCTAGCGAAACATGCGCCTAATTATCAGCAGGAACCAATGTTGCAGAAAATGTCACAAGCTTCAGGTCTGCCAGTTGATGATCCGCGTCTGAAGGATGAATTTGCAGCTACTAAGTGGCTAGAGGTCAATCGACCAGATTATCGTGACGTTGTGGCTGCGGTTATGGCTGACTTGAAAAAGGAAATTATTGCCAACCGCGATGCTATTTTAGGCGGCATGAGTGCACCTTCAGCGCCGCAGCAGACTCAAAGCGACTTTGATTTGGCTGCTTAGTCAGTGAATTTAGGCTTGATGACCGCGGATAAATTCTTCTGCGGTCATTGTTTTTCCGCTGGGTGCGATGAGTTCGTCGATAATTAAATAGTTGCCATCGGCGAATTTTTTATCAAGATGAGAATTCGGAGTTTTGTCATAATGGGATTTCGTGATGATGATATCTCGATCGTCAATTGTCATTCGGCTACGCGGAAACCCGAGGTGTGCGCGGACGTGGGCTTCAGCCTCGGTGGCGGTCATACGCTCCGTATCGAGCCACGAATTGTCCTTGCTTAATAGTTGACAGTATGAAGCCTGAGAGTCGTCCTGTGGTGTTGGTTGAAGATTTCCATTGATGATGTTTGGCAAGTTTTTTATTAGCAGAGGAGTGCCGTCGTGGAATAGTTTGTCGTACAGCTCGGACTTTGTTTCTTTTCCAGTGAGGGATTGTTGAGTTTGGGTGTATATAGGGCCGGCGTCCATTTTACTATCAAGCTGCATTATTGATATGCCAGTTTCGGTATCTCTATTGGCTATAGCTGATTCAATGGGTGAAGGCCCTCGATATTTTGGCAGTAAAGAAGGGTGGACGTTGATAATTCCTGGTGTAAATAAGTCGATAATTGACTGGGGAATGATTTTTCCGTATGCAACCAAAACTCCCGTTACTGGCTGAAGCTGTTTTATGTAGTCGGCAATTTCACTGACTTTGATTGGCTGTAAAACTGGAATATTGTGAGACTTGGCGAATGTTTTTACTGGAGGTTCGGTAAGCTTGTGTCCGCGACCGCGCTTGGTGTCGGGTTTGGTAATAACGCAAACAACGTTAAATCCCTCTTCAACGAGAGCTTCTAAGGTAATTAGGCTGTAATTTTCAGTCCCAAAGAATACTATTTTCGGCGATATCTTTGTCATAATCTAACGGTTGCAACTCGCCTTTCTCGTCGAGTGTATAAAAAGCGTCTTTCTTATCCTTAATATGGTCTATAAAAACTAATCCGTTACAGTGGTCTATCTCATGCTGTAATACGCGCGCCAAAAATCCTTCGGCTTTAATTCGCACTTCTTCGCCATCTAAATTCATGGCTTTTACGCGAATTTTACTATAGCGAGGAACTTTTCCGTAAATGCTTTTAACACTTAGACATCCTTCAAAATCTTCGACAATTTCACCTTCATATTTCACGATTTCTGGATTGATAAGAGTAATGAATTCGCGAGTTGACTTTCTTTCAAAGTCGGCTCGAACAATCACAACACGCTCTAATTTGTCGATTTGCACGGCAGCCAGGGCAGCGCTAATTTCGTGAGGTCTGGAGTCTTCCCAGTCCAGCGCAGCTGCGGTCATTTCGTCTGCTAGTTTTACGACGTCATTAGTAACAACGTGGATTTTTGATGATTTTTGGCGAAGATGTGGGTTTGGTAATGTGATAATATCGTCTTTTGTCATTATCATAATTATACCAGAAATTACAGTAGACTTACAGGGTCGAGTTCGTACTGCCAGTGTGATGACGGCAGGAAATTTAAGACATCAAGAAGCTCTTGTCGTTTGGGGCTTTTTACTACGATTTGCCATCGATATGTATCGCGGACGCGCTCATAAAAAGCGGGCGTTGGTCCAAAAACTTCAATGTTGTCAAAATTGGATTTTAATAGTTCGGACAATTTTTTAGCGTTCCTTATGGCGGCGGCTTCGGTTTTATAAACGCAGGTTAGTTTTAATAAGTAAGTGAAGGGTGGAAAGTTGGTTTTTTGTCGTTGAGATATGGTTCTTTGATAAAATTCTGTATAATTTTGAGATAGTCCATTTGTGATGGATGGGTGACTTGGCTGGTATGATTGGACGACAACTTCCGTTGGCGTACTTGACCTGCCGACGCGGCCGACGACTTGGGCGAGCAGTTGAAATGTTCGTTCGGGCGATGAATAGTCAGGGAGGGAAAGTCCGGTATCGGCTTGAATGACTCCGACGACTGTTAAATGGGGCAAATCCAATCCTTTGGCGATAACTTGCGTGCCGATAATTATGTCTATTTCGCCATTTTTCAGTTCATCATAACGCTCGTCCACGGTAGCTTTCAAAT
>CAUTOA010000073.1:0-2705 GCA_963540205.1 uncultured Candidatus Saccharibacteria bacterium | reverse complement strand
GCAGAAGAAATTGCTGTAATATTACTCGGGTCAAATGGCGTAACTAACAACATTTGTGCCTCTGGAGCGGTTACGTTTGCAACCTGATTAAGCGGCATTTTTGTGCCGTAAGCTTCAACCATAACACCGTCGAGCATTCCAGCGTGCGCCCTGCCCGTTCGCACCTTCTTCAATTCATCTTGAAAAAAGCTAAACGCTGCATTCATTTTTTCTTCATAAGGGTTTGTGTCGAACATATTTCCTCCAATTTATCTATCCGTTATTATATCAAACTTCAAGCGTCTTGTCTGCTAATTTTGCCTTACGCCCCGTGCTATAATAACAGAGTGATTTCTAAGATTAAGCTATACAATTTCCGGTCTTATCATCTGCACGAAGCGACTTTTAGCAATTCTGGAACGGTAATCGTTGGACCAAATGGCACCGGCAAGACGAATCTGCTCGAGGCGGTTTATGTGGCACTGCGCGGCAGTAGTTTTCGTGGCAGCCTCAGCGATTGCATGACACTGAACGCTCCGCAAACAATTGTTCATCTGGAGGGCGATTTCGGCGAGCGACGTATTAAGCTTGATTCAATTTCCGGAAAAATAAACAAAGAATTTATTATCAATGACAATAAATCAAAGGTCTTAACTAGGAAAAATCGCCTGCCCGTCGTTTTGTTTGAGCCAAGCGAACTAAGATTAATCTCCTCCTCACCATCCCGACGGCGCGACTTTCTGGATGGCTTAATTGCCCGACTTGACCCCAAATACGACACGGATTTAAGAGCTTTCAATCGCACTCTTTTACAGCGCAACGAACTCTTAAAATCCCACCAAGAAGACTCATCAATTTGGCGCGACAACCTGTTTGCTTGGGATATAAAATTTGTCCAATACGCAACCAACATTGCCCAAAAACGAGCCAAATTTCTCCAGATAAACGAGCCTCGCATAAAAAATTTATACGAATCTTTGGCAGGAAAAGACACGCAACTGTCCATCGAATATGGAGCTATTGTACCTCTGGAAAATTACGACCAAGCCCTGCTTAATCGCTTAGGAAAATCCCGCGAATATGAAATGGCTACGGGCTTTACTTCAGCTGGCCCGCACCGTGAAGATTTCACAATTTTCCTCCATAATCAGCCCGCCATTAAAGTTGCTTCACGCGGTGAAATGCGAACCATTATGCTGGCGTTCAAATTATTAGAACTAGAACTTCAAACAGAAGTCAGCCAATCTCGACCGCTAATTCTACTAGACGACGTTTTCTCGGAACTAGACGCTACCCGCGAAAAACTTCTTCAGGAAACGATCCAAAATCACCAATTTATCGTCACTACGACAGATGCGCGCCACCAAAAAGACGGCTGCTCAATAATCTCCACACAATAAAATCCGCCCTCTCGCGTGAAGGCGGATTTATTTTTCCTAGGCTTATTTATGCTTGAATCGCATCAGAATTATTAGCTAATTCGCCCAGAACAATCGCCACGTTATCTTCAATGATCTCATCATATTCTGGAACTCGTGCACGAATCCATGCGTCAATTTCTTCAGCTGGCGCGTCATTGTCCTGCATCTGTACCAACTCTTTCAGCTGATCATCGTCCAGAGATTCAACGATTTCTTCACCAATTTGACTATTGATCGTATCTTCTACGTGCTGAATCAGCGCCTGCATCTGATCTTCCGGTAGATTGATACCGATTGAATTCAGCTGCGCCTTGGTGACTATTGTTGCTCGAATGTTTAATTGGGTTTGGTCGTTATTCATGATTTTATAATATCCTTTTTATGTTTTATTATCAATTATGCTTATTTACCGTTGCTTGATTCGCTATTTGCCTCAACTGGGTCAAGTTTGTTGGCGACCGCCCTAGCAGCCCTACCGACAGCCCTACCAGCTCCCGCAACAGCCTTTCTACCAAGATTCAGCATCCAGTTCGCGCTCTTGCCAGCAACCCGCGCCAGCTTATCTTCGGCAGATTCCCATTTGTCGCCGAGAGCCTCTCTGCGAGCTTGTCGTCGTGCGTTCTTACGTTCCCGGGCTTTTTCTGCACGTTCCTTCATGGCTTCCTTAGCTTTATCTATTTCACTATTAGCCTTATCAATTTCTTCCTCGACAGAATCAATCTTACTCTTCTGCTCACTAACATTAAGCTCAGCAAGCTTCAACCCCGCTGCGGCAGCCTCAGCCAGACCACGCTTTTTAGCAGCCTCCAGGCGCAACTTCTCATTCGCTTGATCAGCTTCAAATGCCTTCTTTGCGGCGTCATACTCAGCGGCAGCTTTCTTAGCTTTCTCTTCCGCTTCTCGTCGTATCTTTTCTGCTTCTTCCAACTTGGCGGCAGCCTCTTTTTGCTCTTGCTTAGAGTTTTTTACAGTCTCTTTATTGCTATCAATTGTCGACTTGTCAGCCTCATTGTCTGCCTTATCCTGCTCTCGCGCTTCGTTATATTTCTGCCTATCCAACTCGCGCTGTTCTTTAGCCTTAGCCCGAGCTTCCTTGCGTTCTTGACGAGCTTTTTGCCTTTCTTCTTTTCGCGTACGGGCTTCTGAGGCTTTCTGAAGAATAAACTCTCGACCGCCCGCAAACAATTCCGCAGCCTTATTCTTTGCTTCAGACAAAGTATTACCTATTTTTTCCTTAGCGCGTCCAGCTCCTTCAGCAACCTGTCCAGGTAATTCAGAACCCCGACTCACGCCAATATAAAAACT
>CAUTOA010000072.1:0-2719 GCA_963540205.1 uncultured Candidatus Saccharibacteria bacterium | reverse complement strand
TTATCGCGCCCTTGACCAATCGTTTCGCCGTTATATTTATAAAACGCACCCGACTTTTCAACTATACCGTGCGTTGCCGCCAAGTCCAAAATATCACCAGTTTTACTAATTCCCTCGTTGTACATGATGTCAAATTCAGCCACGCGGAACGGCGGTGCGATCTTATTTTTCACGACCTTAATTTTCGTGCGGTTACCAATAATATCATCGCCAACTTTAATCTGACCAATTCGACGAATGTCAATTCGCTGCGATGCATAAAATTTCAACGCATTACCGCCAGTTGTCGTTTCAGGATTACCAAACATCACGCCAATTTTCATACGAATCTGATTGATAAAGATCACCGTAGCTTTTGACTTATTGATAATTCCCGTCAATTTACGTAGAGCCTGACTCATCAATCGAGCCTGAAGACCCATATGAGAGTCACCCATATCGCCATCAATTTCAGCCTGTGGCGTCAAGGCAGCCACCGAGTCAACTATCACCAAATCCACCGCGTTAGAACGAACCAACGTCTCCGTAATTTCCAATGCCTGCTCGCCGTTATCTGGCTGAGAAACCAACAAATTTTCCGTGTCCACGCCCAGACGCTTAGCGTATGCTGGATCAAGCGCGTGCTCGGCGTCAATAAACGCTGCCGTTCCACCCTGCTTCTGAATTTCTGCAATAGCGTGAAGCGTCAATGTTGTCTTACCCGAGCTTTCTGGACCATAGATTTCTATGATACGACCTTTTGGATATCCGCCACCGAGCGCCAAATCCAAACTCAAAGCGCCAGAAGGAATTACTTCAACGTCAACTTTGTGAGCCTCGCCCAATTTCATAATTGATCCGTCGCCAAACTGCTTAGTGATTTGATCCATTGCTAGACCAAGCGCCTTAAGCTTACCTTCATCAACTTTTTTATCCGATGCCTGACTTGACTTTTCTGGATTTACTGTTTTACTGTCTGATTTTGCCATAGCATTCCCTCCTTAGTTACTTCCTTTATTATACCGATTTGTCGCAAGATTTGCTATAATTACATTCATGAATAAGCGAAACGGTTTCACTATTATTGAACTTTTGGTTGTAGCGACTTTCTTGATTATCATCGCAATCTTAGGTTTCTCACAATATACAAAATTGACCAACGAATCAAACAACGCCAAAAAACGCACCGCGATTAACGCTATGCATTATAGCCTGGAAGAAGGTTTTTACGTTAAAAATGGCTATTACCCAGAGAAGTTAGAAGAAGGTACGCTTCCGACTATGGATCCCGCGTTATTAAAAGATCCACAAGGTAAGAAAATTGGCGAGAAAGACAGCAGTTATCGTTATGAATCTTCAAATTGCAATGACGGAAAATGTAAGTCATACAAACTTGTTGCGACACTTGTTGATGAAGATGACTACATAAAAGAAAGTCGCCATAAATAATTAGCTAATCATCACAAACAGGGCGGCCATTCTTGAAGTCTTCAATGGCATTATTGATTATCGCAATTTGCTTGCGTGGATTTGCCACAAAATGGAATATATATGTCGTTTCTTCACCCTCAGTGCTGAGGCGAATCGTGCCGTAATTGAAAAGAGTCTGAATAATGCCTGATTGACGGAAGCTTGCATCTTCAATACTGCCTAAGCTCACCGTTTGCTCATGCCTATAAAATAAGCTACCCTGGATTTCCTGAATCACACTTTCGTTGGTCATGTAAAAGTGATTTTGCAAATATATCCACAAGGACACCGCACCACCAAGCGCAACCAGCCCAATAAGCAACATTGCCACGCCAAACACATCGGTCAGCGAAGGCATAGGCGAGATAATTGCGTCACGAGCAATTGACGGATAAAACATCACAAACACCATGATCATCACCACCAAGAAAACCGAGATTCCCGTCGGGATTAGCATGCCAATTGGATGGCGTTTAATATCCAAAATAATGTATTCGCCTTCGCTCAAATTGAGATTCGGGTATTGCTGAACTGATTTTTCATGTTTTTGCTTCAAGTCATCGCTAATAGTAAATGGCTTCGGGTCAATATCCCTGGCGACATGTACGACTTGCGGCTCATTAGCATATTGGCTACGCAATCGCGGATCAAAATTCTCCCCATCAATAATTTCTGGTCTTGCCGTCACATAAGAATTCGTCTGCGCTACAACCGGAGCTGGACGGCCAGTCTGTGGTGGATGATGGTACAGCGGTCGACCATCAGCATCGTACGCAACAGGCTGCGTTAAATCTTCTGACGAGGATGTTTGTGGATTCATGACTATATTATAGCACGACAGAACTTAAGATAGCCTTGTTTTTTGGCGATAAACTTTTATAACTATTGTTGCTACACTGATTGCAACCATTCCAACAGCCGCAGCAATACTAAACCACGACGATCCACTGTTGTCTTCATTATTATCCTCAGACTTCCCCTGAGCTTCCCTCAACTTCACTTCATTCATACCACCATTCTCCTGAAGTTTTACGTCTTTACCACTAGAATCTATGGTAGCTATTTTCTTGTTATTACCACCGTTTACTTTATTACTCGAAGACACGTCAACAGGTTTACGATTTGTATTTTCTTTTTTACTATCATCTTTTTTTGCTTGATTCTTTTCATACTCTAACATCTGATAATATCCATATTCTTCCAAATATCCCGGATCAGAATCACAAGCATCACCAATTCCATCCTTGTCATAATCAGCTTGATCTGGATT
>CAUTOA010000071.1:0-2719 GCA_963540205.1 uncultured Candidatus Saccharibacteria bacterium | reverse complement strand
TTAATTATAGCAAAATTACAAGTTGACTTGCGGATAAATCGCCCGAGTTGTTTCATCAATTTCACTCTTAAGCTGCGGGAACGGCACACCTTCACGCGCTGTAACGCCCTCGAAAATCCAGAATACTCTTTCAGAATAGCCCCAACCACAAGCTGGCGGCATTCCATATTCCAACATCTCAACGTAATCAATATCAAGCATCATCGCCTCCTCATCACCAGCGTCACGCATTTGTTGCTGCTCAAGGAAACGATTCAATTGATCAATCGGATCATTCAGCTCAGAGAACCCATTGCCCAATTCCGAACCAGCGATCACCGGCTGAAAACGCTCCACCGTCTCTGGATTTTCCGGATTAGTCTTTGACAGTGGACTAATAAACTTCGGTGTATTCACCAACCAAACCGGACCAGCAACATCTTTACGGATATTCTTCCATAATTTATCAATACTGCGTGGAATAGAATCAGTTTTTTCAACTTCCAAATTATATTCTTTCAGCTTGGCAGCAACCTCTTCAATTGTCGTGTTATAAACATCGATTCCGTAGTGCTTGCGAATAACCTCAGCATAATCCCAAACTTCCCACTCGCCACTCATATCGACGTTGAACTTGCCCAATTGGAATTGCAGAGTACCAAAAGTCTTCTGAAGCACATCTTTATACATCGACTCCATGAAACGCATTCCCTGCTTCCAATCCCAGTAAGCCGCATACCATTCCATAGCGATATGCTCCGGCAAATGCTCGTCCGAGTAATTTTCATTGCGAAAACGTGGACCGAGATCATAGACTTTCTCAAATCCAGCACCAATCAGTCGCTTCAACGGCAATTCATGACTAATTCGCAAATAAAACTGCTGATCGCCCAGCGCATCCATATGCGTCACAAATGGGTTCGCGTCCGCACCGCCAGTGGTGTGCTCCAAAACAGGAACATTAATCTCAATAAATCCATGACTATTCAAATAATCTCGCGTTGCTTGCCAAAACTTACTTCGGCGAATGAATCGCTCGCGAACTTCAGGATTGACGTTCATATCAACATAACGTCGGCGCAAGCGCTCTTCCTTGTTCTCTAATTTTTCTGGCATTGGTCTTAATGATTTAGTCAACAATCTAAGTTCGCGTACACCAACGGATTTTTCACCCGTTTGCGTGGTGGTCATCACGCCCTTCGCCTCGATAAAATCGCCCGTATCCAGCAATTTAAGCTGCTTCATTCCAAGCACACCGCGCGCAGCATCTAATTCCGCTACGTCATCACGCTGTAAGTAAAGCTGCACATCACCAGATTGATCGCGTAATTTAATAAACGCCAATTTACCAAAACTGCGAATAGATGCCACACGACCCGCAACAACAACTTCCTTACCAGCTAGCTCATCATACTTAGACAAAACCTCAGCACAAGTATGAGTTCGTTCTGATTTTGCTGGATACGGTTCAACGCCTAATTGACGTAATGTTTCCAGTTTTCGTAGTCGTTCGTTTCGATAATCTTGTAATGTGGCCATAACAGAGATAATTATAGCACATTATACGCGGTAAATCCCGCCAGACTTAAGATATCGACTTAATAATGTAAGTAATTTCGGCTTTTGGAGTTTTAATTGTAACTTCATCGCCGATTTTCTTACCAATCAATTCTTTACCAATTGGCGACTGATCTGAGATTCGTCCAGCCAACGGATCGGCCTCAACTGGTCCAACCACCGTATAGGATACGGTTCTTTCTGGACACTGCAATTCAACCGTACTACCCAAACCAACACTTGAGCTGCCGCTGGATTTAATAATTTCGGCGTTCTGCAGAATATCTTCAATTTCCAAAATTCGCGTTTCCACCAAGCCCTGCTCTTCGCGTGCAGCGTCATATTCCGCGTTTTCGCTCAAGTCGCCAAAGTCTCGCGCTGCCGCAATTTTTTCAGCAATCTCGCCGCGTCGCCCCTTCAACTCTGCCAACTCTTTTTCTAAATCAGCCTTTCCAGCTTCTGTAATTTGATAAGTTTTTTTCATAAAAATTTCCTCCTCTACTGTATGTAGTGGTATTAGTCTTACGATCTACACTAAATATAGTGTTTTTAGTTAGTCTTGATTAAGTCTATCTGAGTATATCAATCGCTATTTATTATGTCAATATAATCAGCCTTACCGACTCAAGCAAAAATCCATCAATTGCTGATAATCCATTTTTCGCGTTTCGCCAGTTGCTCGTTCCGTCAATTCAAACAAGCCATCACCGTCAATCGCTCGATCGCCAATCGTTATCCGCCACGGCAAACCCATGAGTTCAGCATCAGCAAATTTCACGCCAGGACGCTCGTCGCGATCATCAAGTAGCGCATCGACGCCACTATTAGCCAGCTCGTCATAAAACTTGCCTGCTAGTTCCTGCCCTTTTTCACCAATTGCCACAATATGAGCCTTAAACGGCGCAACATTTTCTGGCCAAACCAAACCTTTATCGTCAGCGAACTTCTCAACAATCACGCCCATAACTCGCGTAATTCCAATGCCATAACTTCCCATATAAGCGTATCGCTCTTTACCTTCAGCGTCAGTAAATACCAACTTCATTTCTTCGGATTTCTGCGTGCCGAAATTAAAGATATTGCCAACTTCGGCAGTTTTCACCTTTTCCAACTCACTACGATCAACGCCGAGCTCCTCAATTGCCTCATCCAAAACTTCTTCATTAACAGCGATATTTTTACC
>CAUTOA010000070.1:0-2840 GCA_963540205.1 uncultured Candidatus Saccharibacteria bacterium | reverse complement strand
GCTTATTCTTAGGTTTTTTCTTGTTGATGATATATAGTCGGCCTTTGCGGCGAACTATCTTATCACCTTTTTTGGGATCTTTGTCGATTTTTTTCACACTTGCACGAACTTTCATAAAGTGCTTAAATCTCCCTTCCCGAGTAAACCCGAGATTATCGTTGATATTATAACTACCGACCCTGAGGTCGATCGTCACGTAGGCGGAAGCTGATTCGTCCCTTTGTAAGATCGTAAGGGGTCATCTCAACCTCAACCTTATCACCAGGCACCAGACGAATATAATGCTTGCGCATTCGTCCTGAAATGTGCGCGATGATACTATGGCCATTCTCCAGTTCCACCTTAAATTGAGTATTAGGCAGTGCTTCCACTACCTTTCCTACCATTTTGATGACTTCCTTTTGACTCGCCATAAGTTACAGTTGTCAATTATACAGTACTAAACACAGTTTGACAAGGGGTTTCACTGTAAATTTACGTGCTATAATTGAGCTATCAAATTTAACATAAGGATTTTTATGGCAAGCAAGAAAAAACCAGTAAACTTTAAGGTTACAAAATCGAAGAATGAGATAATGACCGCGGCGCTAGTTGGTCTGGTGACGGCTTTGATAGTGATAGTTATTGGCGTAATTTTATTACAATCTAACCAAACTTCCGACAAGACGTCTCAAACGGTAGAAAAGGTTGATAATGGATCTGTAAGCTTGGGATCTTTGGGCTTTCGAATTGAAGGAGGTAAAGCGGTTACTCGCAACGATTCAGCCACACAAGAGCTTCGCGATTTTCTGAAGGCAGACGTAAAGAAGTCGGGCTGTAAGGATAACAACGGCGTGGATGCGGTAATTGCCCATTCCCAGGACGAGAAACAGTTGTTGCTGGGCTATGGTTGCGGCAATTCTGTGGCGCGAATGTTTGCAGTTAAGAAAGACGACGGATGGAAAGCGATTTCCCCAACCAATCAATTTAACCTATTTGACATTCCGAGCTGTAAGATGGTTGATGAAAATAACATTAGTAATGAAATTGCGCCAGTCTGCCAAAATGAGAAAAAAGTTGGCGACAATTTATCTTACGATTACAAAATACGATAATCCATTCGCAAAAAGAATTCCCCGCTTTTCGGCGGGGATTTTTAATGTCAATTATTTTTTCTTAAACAAACGACGCTTCTTACTCTTCTTTTTATTGCTATCAAGCAGCTCGTCTGGATCAAAGTCGTCATACGTAACCATCAGCGCACGAGAGTTGACTTGTCGCAGAGTCTCAAGGGCAACTGATACGACAATCAAGATTCCAGTACCGCCGATTGACAAACGCAAACCTTGCAAGCCTGTTAAATTGTACGTGAGATATTCCGCAACGAATGGCAGAATAGCCACGATTCCCAGGACAATTGAGCCGAACAAAATCAAGCGGTTGACAGTCCTCATAAGGTATTTTTCAGTCTGAGTGCCCGGACGCACACCTTCAATAAACCCGCCTTGCTTCTGCAGATTTTCGGCAATTTCGTTAGCGTTAAAGACGATTCCAGTGTAGAAATATGTAAAGGCGATAACCAAGATGAAGTATAGGGTTGGGTAGATAAATGCTTCAGCGGTGCTTCCTGTGAATGAGCCCGCGTTTGGAGCTTGGAACCAAGTAATGAGCTTGTTGGCTGTCGGCAGAAGATCGGCGTTACCAGATGCTTTCATAACTTGACCAACAAATTGTGGCAAGCTTAGGAATGCAACCGCGAAGATGACTGGAATAACTCCCGCTGCAATCAATTTAACCGGCAAAATGCTTTTTACATCGCCGTAATTACTATTTCCGTGAACGCGCTTTGCGTAGTTAATTGTAATGACACGCTGAGCTTCGTTGATTTTAACTAGGAAGTAAAGGACAATGAGTCCGGCGATTGACATGATTAATGTCGTCCAGAACATAACTGGATTTACGGGAAGAGTAAACCAGTTGAAGACGTTCAGGCTACCAGATGAAGTGTTGAACAATGATGAGATTAATGACGCGAGCATTTGTGGCAATTGGCTGATGATACCAGCGAAGATTACAATAGAAATACCGTTGCCGATTCCCTGCTCAGTGATCAACTCGCCAAGCCACATCAGAAGAACAGAGCCTGCCGTCATTGAAGTGATTGAAACGATCCATTCCATCATCGTCGGGTCAGCTAATGTCGTGCTGCCGCCTTGAAGAACTGTTTGCCTTAAGATGAAGATGAAAGCGATCGACTGGACAATAGCAAGCGGCACGGTAATAACACGTGTCCATTGCTGAATTTTTCGACGTCCAGATTCGCCGTCTTTGTGTAGCTCCTCAAGCCTTGGAATGGCTTTAGTCAGAAGCTGAATGATAATACTGGCGGTAATAAATGGACTAAGCCCAACCAACACCAGAGAGAAGCTCGACAGCGCACCACCAGATAGCAAGTTCAAAATTCCACCGAGGTCAGATTGCCCAAGCACCGACGAAATCGCGTTACGCAGTTGTGTTGGTTCCGCCAACGGCACTGGAATGTGTGCCAATAATCGATAAACAACGATTATTCCCACGACAATAAATAGCCGTTTTTGCATATCTTTATTTTTCAGCGAGCGAAAAATTATTCTCCAATTCATGTTTTAGCCCCTCATAGTCACTAACAATTCTTAACTCTGTTAATTATACATTACCTTAGCGGATATTTCCATACTAAAAACATAAAGCGTATGCGTTATTAATAAAACCATGGCTTTAGAGTAAAAGAAAATCCCCTTCTCTTTCGAAGGGGATTTGTCATTGTCGAGAAAAATTATTTCTCTTCAGCTTCTTTCGCGCTTTGGCGTAGAGGTGTAGCT
>CAUTOA010000069.1:0-2930 GCA_963540205.1 uncultured Candidatus Saccharibacteria bacterium | reverse complement strand
CGCGGCTCGGAATATATTGCCAGTACGCCTAAATATCTGTCGCTTTACGAAGCGCTTAAAATTACGCCGCCGATTCTGGCGCACGTGCCACACATTATGGCGCCATCGGGAAATAAAAAACTTGGCAAGCGTGACGGCGCTAAAAGCGTAACTGAATATCGATCAGAGGGAATTTTGCCGGAAGCGATGCTTAATTTCTTAGCGCAACTTGGCTGGAATGACGGCACGGAACAGGAAATTTTCAGTAAAGCCGAGCTGATTGAAAAGTTCTCGCTTGATCGAGTTCAAAAATCTGGCGCGCGATTTGACGAACAACGACTCATTTGGCTGAACGGTCAATGGATTCGCTCACTTAGCTTGGACGATCTTTATTCTCGCTGCCAACCGTTCTGGGGCGAAGAAGCTAAAAACGCCGACGAATCTTATAAAAAGCGCGTTCTGGAATTGGCGCAAGACCGCTTGAAGACGCTGCAAGATTTGCCAAAGTTAACGAGCTATTTCTTCGTCGAGCCTGAAATTGACACGGAATTAATTGATGGAAACAAGCAACTTCGCAAATTGACCGACGACGGACGACGAGAGTTATTGTCAATTGCTCGCCAAGAATTCGAGAAAATTACAGATTGGACGCCAGAAACAATTCAGAATTGCCTTAATCAATTACTGGAAACGACAGGACAGAAGCCGGGGATTTTGTTTAGTCTGGTGAGAATTGTGACGACGTGGGCGCCGTTTAGTCCGCAGCTTAACGACACGCTGGCGCTAATTGGCAAGGAAAAAACTCTGCAAAGAATCGATAATTATCTACAAAAATAGTTTATTCGTGCGCCGAAAATGCTATACTAAGCATAAGCATGAATGTTGAAAAAATAGATAAATCAGGACAAAAAAAGAACGCTCGCTGGGAGTCGTTCAAAGAATGGGTAAAAAAGCATATTCTGGCAATCGTGCTCGTGGTGAGCGCGATGGTTATTGCTGGAGTTTTCATAATTGCAATTCACTCCATAAAATACGAGCAGACCGCTAGCGTGGAGCTGAAATTGCCAACTAAAAAACCCGCGCCAAAGAAGTTTTATTCGCCGCTGACTGGCGTGGAAATCGCGAACGAAGCCGCCGCAAAGCTGCCTGTAACTGGCGTGATGATTGAGAATAGTCCAGCCGCCAGACCGCAGTCAGGACTGAAGAAAGCTGGCGTGGTTTATGAAGCCGTGGCGGAGGGCGGAATTACTAGGTTTTTGGCTCTGTATCAGGGAGAAAAGCCGGCGCTGATCGGTCCAGTGCGAAGCTTAAGATTGTACTATTTGAGCTGGGCGGCGCCATATCAGGCATCAATCGCGCACGTCGGCGGAAGCCCCAATGCTTTATCTCAAGTCAGAAACGGCAATTATCGCGACATCGACCAGTTCTTTAACGACGGATCGTATTGGCGATCTCGCGACCGCTACGCGCCACACAACGTCTACACTTCAGGAGAGAAGCTTGACCAATTGAACAGCGCAAAAGGCTATAACAATTCCGAATTCACCAGCTTCGCGCGAGCAGACGGTAAGCCCGTCGAATCGCCAAACGCCACATCCGTAAGCATAAATCTCAGCGGCTCACTCTACAATACCTCATACGCTTACGACAAGGCGTCGAATTCTTACCTCAGGAGCATGGCTGGCGCACCACATACTGACAGGGAAGATGGGCAAATTGCTCCAAATACTGTTGTAGCTATGGAAGTGGGTGTTGAAGCTCGGGCTCAAAATTACGATGGCTATGAAGACGTCAAAACGACAGGATCTGGCAAAGCCTACATTTTCCAAAACGGCACAGTCGCCACCGCCACTTGGTCGAAAGCGGATATCAATTCGCCGCTTAAATTGACAGACGAATCCGGAAAAGACATCGCCTTAAATCGCGGACAAACATGGATTGCAGCCTTCACGCCAGGAAGGGGAAGTGTTTCATGGCAATAGATCCGGCATCTAAAACCCTGCGCGAGTACAAACAATATTATTACCGAAAAGTCATATTAGTCCTATTATCAGCGAGCGCCTGCATCATATTAGGACTGGGAATCGCACTCCACTTCACGGCAATTTCCATATTCCAGCTAAATTTCTGGATTATCATTTTAATTACCGCTATCTTGCAAATCCTATTTTCAATTTCTATCGTTAAAATCATCGCTGCGCCGCTTAATAAAATTCTGGCGGCACTTTCTCATAAAATTGGCGAACCGACGACCGACACTCCACCAAACCCCAACGATAAACGCTACGAAAAAACTGGATTTAAGACGGCGCTTCAGGCAATTTATGGCGATTATCAGCCAGAGCAAAAACCAGCTAGCGACAACGACAAGCCAAAAATCCCGCTCACTCAAGCCCTAAATCAAGCCAGCACCGGCGTAGTAATTCTTAATTCCAATCAGAAGATTATCTTCGCCAATTCCGCCGCCCCAATTTCCAGGAATGCAAAAGGCGAGGATTTTCTGGCGCTTGATTTTATAAACGAACCGAGCATTTCCGATTGGCTTCACGAAATCGCCAATGAGAAAATTAAAGCCGAACGCCGTTGGCAACGCATTAGCACCAACCCCGACATCATCCAAAAAACGCGAATATTCGACATTGTGGCTTCATTCGAAAAAGGCGCCGCCGCCGAAACCGTCATTTTTCTCATCGACAAGTCTGAAGGATATTTGCCAGAAGAAGAGGACCTCAATTTCATCTCATTTGCTGCTCACGAACTCCGCGGACCGATTACAGTTATTCGTGGTTATCTGGACATCATCAACGAAGAGTTTGCTGGACGCTTGCAGGGCGATGAAAGACAACTTCTTGATAGGTTGGTGGTTTCGTCCAATCGCTTATCCAGCTACGTTGATAATATTCTTAACGTCGCCAGATATGATAGACATCACTTGAAGGTTTATTTATTAG
>CAUTOA010000068.1:0-3144 GCA_963540205.1 uncultured Candidatus Saccharibacteria bacterium | reverse complement strand
TAAATTACTTCCACGAATTAGTGCCGATTTATGTCGATTCTGGAGAAGTCACCGACGCTCAACCGTCGCAAATTGTCCGAATCAACGAGGGCGGGGAAATTGAGTTTTTAAGAAGATAATCCTCGAAGAATTATCAAAAAATCGCCAAATAAAAAAGACTTCCTCTGAATTACGGGGAAGTCTTTTTGCGCGAGTTACTTCACAAACGGATGCGCGATCTCCAAATCTGGGCGCTTTTCCGCAATTCTCAGCAGCTCATTATATTTAGCAATTCGCTCTGACCGCGACATCGAGCCAGTCTTAATTTGACCCGTGCCCAAACCGACCGCCAAGTGAGAAATCGTTACGTCCTCCGTCTCGCCAGATCGGTGGCTCATCACTGTATTCCAGCCAGCATTCTTAGCCATCAAAACAGCCTGAATCGTCTCAGTCAATGTTCCAATTTGGTTCGGCTTGATTAAGATCGCATTGCCAGCCTTTTCTTCAATTCCGCGCTTCAATCGCTCGACATTCGTCACCAAAAGATCGTCGCCAACCAATTGCGCAAAATTGCCCAAATCAGCCGTCATTTTCTCCCAAGCTTCCCAAGCTTCTTCGTTCAATCCATCCTCAATCGAGAGAACAGGGACACGCTCCAACAGGGCTTTGTACGTGCGAATCATTTCGTCAGCCGACAGAATTCGATGTTCGGTCGCCAAGTTGTATTTGCCGTCCTTGTAAAGCTCGCTAGCTGCAACGTCCAGCGCAAAACCAAAGTCTACGCCTAATTTATAGCCAGCCTGCTCGATGGCGCGAGATAGCAACAAAATAGGCTCCATATTACCATTCCTGACATGAGGAGCGTAACCACCCTCATCGCCAACCGTCGTAGGATAGCCTTCGTCTTTCAGGATTTTTGCCAACGCGTGAAAAACTTCCGCGCTCATTCGAACTGCGTCCGCAAAAGTTGCCGCGCTAGTTGGAATAATCATATATTCCTGAAAATCAGTCGCACCCAACGCATGCTGACCACCGTTCATCACGTTGATCATCGGCATCGGCAAGCACATTGCAGGATTTCCAGCCAAGCTATTGACGTATTGATACAACTCCACGCCACGCGACTTAGCAGCGGCTTTCGCCACAGCCAGCGACACAGCTAAAATCGCATTCGCACCCAAACGCGCCTTATTCGGCGTACCGTCCAGACTCTTCATTTTTTCATCAATTGCGGCCTGGTCGAACGGATTAGAGCCTTTCAAAGCCTGCGCAATCTCACCATTGACATTTTCGACCGCACGGAGCACGCCTTTACCGCCGAACGCCAACTCGCCATCTCGAAGCTCAACAGCCTCGAAAGAGCCAGTGCTTGCGCCAGACGGAACAGCCGCACGACCGAACGAACCGTCACTCAAAGTCACGTCCGCTTCAACCGTCGGATTTCCACGCGAATCTAAAATTTGCCTTGCTTGTATGTTTGTAATTGTTATATCCATAATTACTATTTTATCAAAAACAGCAATTATATGTTAATCTTCATCTTTTTCCAGATCACGCTGTATCATCACCGGCTCACCAATTTGCATCTCGCCCAGACCTACTTCAAACACTTCAGGACTACCACACGTAACGACGTTCACAACCCGATAACCATCAGACCCTCCAAGAGCTAAAGGTCCTTTACATCCATCAGTAGATATTCTGATTTCTTTTTTTATTATATTAGTTTTTTCATCCAACTCATTCAACTTTTCACCAGCCATTTTACAAAGATACCCAGCCGCTTCATCAATCGTTTCTCCGTCGATCGACATTATAACTTTATTACCCATAGCCGCTTTCACAAGATCTCTTGCGCACTCCCCGAGGTTATCTAAATCACCCAGCATAGATAGTATTCTCGGACAAGATCCACACTGCTCCGGGACGAATATAACGTCTTCCTTCTCCCAAGACGGAGTAACTCCACTTACTATTTCCTCAAAATTATTATTTGAACCACTTAAAACTTCACTCATAGTACAAATATTGTACAATTATTCTCCATAAAATCAAACATTTGCCTCAATCTCTGAAAATATGGTATAATTTCAACATTATCAATCAATGTTGGGAGGCTGATTTGTTAAGATGACAAATTGCCGTTCGCACCACAGAAAGGATTTTTATGGCAAAGAAAGCCGAGTTGCTAGAAAAAGCAGCAGAACTAAAATTAGAAGTCAGTGAGAAAAACACAATCGCTGAAATTGAAGCAGCAATTGCAGAAGCTACAGACGCAAGCAAATCTCACGACAACAAAGACAAAGACGTTGTTGCTGAGCGCGAAGCTACTGTCGCTAAATCTGGCAAACGCAGCCAAAAAGCTCTTGACGAAGCCGCTGAAAAAGCAGAGAAGGAAGCTCGCAAGGAAGCTGGCGACACTACTCCACAGTCTGACGATGCTGAGGCTCACATAAAGAAGGGTCCAAAGCCAGTTACTCGTCCACGCTTGGAGCGCCGCGGTAAGAAATATCAAGACGCTGCAAAAAACGTTGAAAAGAACAAATTGTACAGCTTAGACGAAGCTTTGAAGTTGGCTACTGAAACCAGCCCAGTCAAGTTCGACGCTAGCGTTGAAATCCACATCCGCCTAGGCGTTGACCCACGCCAAGCCGACCAGAACATTCGTTCAACCGTAGCATTGCCACACGGTACAGGTAAGGATGTTCGCGTAGCCGTTTTCGCACCAGAATCAGAACACGCTGCCGCTAAAAAAGCTGGCGCCGACATCATCGGTGACGAAGAATTCCTAAGCCAATTGGACAAGGAAGAATTGAACTTCGACATTTTGGTCGCAACTCCACAGTACATGCCAAAGCTTGGTAAATACGCACGTTTGCTTGGTCCACGCGGTTTGATGCCAAATCCAAAGTCTGGCACTGTTGCTACTGACGTCGCTAAAGCCGTTTCTGAAGCAAAAGCCGGAAAAGTTGAATATCGCGTTGATAAGCAAGCCATCGTTCACTTGTCAATCGGCAAGGTGTCATTCGGCGCTGAAAAATTGGCAGAAAACGCACGCGCATTCTTAACCAGTTTGAACTCCCAAAAGCCATCCAGCTTAAAGGGTGTTTACGTTAAGAGCGTTGCAATTGCCACAACTATGGGCCCTGGCATTAAAGTAGAGAA
>CAUTOA010000067.1:0-3189 GCA_963540205.1 uncultured Candidatus Saccharibacteria bacterium | reverse complement strand
TGCTTCTTCAATTGACCTTCAACGATCTTTTCGCGCATTTCTTCAGGCTTGCTTGCCAAAGATTCGCTCGCCATAAGCTCAGCTTTAACGCGCTCCATTTCCTCTGCTGGAATGTCGGCTTCAGAAACATACTTTGGGCTCATCGCTGCAATTTGCATAGCAATTTCGTGCGCCAACGTCTTAAAGTCGTCAAGTCGAGCCACAAAGTCGGTTTCGCAGTTTACCTCAACGATAACGCCGATTCGGCCAGAGTGAACGTAGCTTTCGATCAAACCTTCACGAGCTTCGCGGTCACCTTTCTTTTCAGCTTTCGTCAAGCCTTTTTTACGCATAGCTTCCAAAGCTTTATCGAAATCGCCCTCAGCTTCAACCAAAGCTTTCTTAGCGTCAGTCAAACCTACGCCGGTCAATTCGCGCAATTTTTTGATATCGTCAACAGAAACGCCCATCCTATTTCTCCTCTTTTTTAGCCGGTTTTTCTTCAGCCTTTACGCTACCTGCACCTTCAGCAACAGCCGCGGTAAAGTAATCTAATAGCAATTGAATACCCTTAACAGCGTCGTCATTACCTGGAATTACGTAATCAATTCCTGTTGGGTTAACGTTGGTGTCAACAATCGCAAATACTGGCACGCCCAAAGTTTGAGCCTCACGAACTGCATTTGCGTCGGTCAATGCGTCGACCACAACAACAGCGCCTGGCTTGCCCATCAAATCCTTAATGCCGCCATATTTCATATTCAAGCTGTCGATTTCCTCCTGGAAACGCTGCACTTCAAGTTTGTTATAACGCTTTTCCAAGTCACCTGAAGCCATTCGCTTTTCAAGATTCTTCAGCTTCTTAATTTGCTGAGCAATAGTTGAACCGTTAGTCAACATACCACCAATCCAGCGCTCAACTACGTATGGCTGGTTGATCTTTTCAGCTGCTTCACGAACAACGTCTTTAGCTTGCTTTTTAGTACCAACGAACAAAACCTTGCGGCCTGATGCAGCAATCTTTGTCAATTCCGGCAAAGCCTTATCCAAAGCTTCAACGGTCTTAGTCAAGTCAATAATGTGACTATCCTGACGCTTACTGTGAATATATGGCGCCATCTTTGGGTGCCAGCGGCTGGTTTTGTGTCCAAAATGAACACCTGACTCCAGCAAAGCCTTAATGTCTACCTTTACAGACATTCTCTTCTCCTTTTGCCTCATCCGCCCACGATTTGGAGTGTGAAACGGATTGTGTCATTAAAATTAGTTACTTGGCAATTATACCACTATTCTTCATCAGGAGCAACCACTTCTCGACGAGACGCGATGAACTTTTCCATCTCTTGATCAAGCTCAATTGCTTCATTACTTGAAGAAGAAAGCTTCCGAATACTAAAATTCTCTCTTCCTTTCTCTACAACCTCAAGATAAGTAATTGTATCATCATGCACAAGAGCGGCATATGTACAGTTCTTTCTCCATATCAAATCTTTTGCAGTCATATCTGGCGCCGGCTCATCAATTAAGTTCGCCGACAGCTTAGGTAACAAAATCGAGCCAACTTTTGCTCCGTTTTTTCTATTAGAAGTAGTACTCTCGTAGACATCAAATGCCACAACTGAAGTGTGCACCTCCACTGGTATAGCATTAGAAGAATCGACAACACTCTCATGAGGATTAAACAGCTTTGCGCTAGTAGTATACTTACTTAAAGATTTAGGAGATATACCTATATTAAAAGCCAAACCAAGCATACGATCAAGATCTGATAATGAATCTTTACGCACAATCGAATCTATCTCATTATCTTCATAGCCGTCAGGCTGATCCAGTATCTCGCCAATAGCCCGTGCCCTCCTTTTTTCTTCGGTGCGACGAAACGCCTCATCCGCCAAGCTGTCTAAATTATGATTGCTCCAAAGTGTAGGTTGCCTTCCCTTGTCCATATTATATAACTCCTTAATTTTCCTAATTATCAGAACCAGTTATACTCTCTCTTGATTTGTCAAGTATTTCATCATATTTTTGACAATTTGCAAACGACATGATTGCAATGTATATTCGTACTGCTGATGATATTTGCATTACTCCATTTTTTTTGTTAAAATACCAAGGTTATGAAAAGCAGTATTCACCCACAGAACTATCGCCCTGTCGTATTTAGCGACGAACAAGCGGGCTTCGCGTTCTTGACTCAGTCAACAGCGCAAACAACCGAAACCATCAAATGGGAAGACGGCAACGAATATCCATTAGTTAAGGTTCACATTTCATCAGCTTCACACCCATTCTTTACTGGTGAGGAAAAGATTATCGACACCGAAGGTCGTGTTGATCGCTTTAAGGCTCGTCAAGCAGCCGCTGAAGCTCGCCGAGCAGCTTTGGCAAACAAAGCAAAGAAAGCCAACGCCAAAAAAGCAGCTAAAACTGATTCTCCAAAATCAGACAAAAAGACTAAATAATCTGACAAATTAGTCCGACAATCCAAAAAACCGCTCAATCACTGGGCGGTTTTATTTTACACTATTTCAATCTGACAATACTTATCCCGCGACATAATATCTCACGGTCTCCCCGCATCTTCGCAGCGCACAAACGGTGCACGCCATCACCCTGCAAAGCCGAAAATATTCCGCCGCCAGGAGTCACGACAATATCTACATTACGTATTGGAGGGCTGGTTTTTGGATCCATTTTTGTATATTGACTAATAACCTCACGACTGCTTCTTCCACCTTTCGGCTCTGACATTCGTCCTTCTCGCCAATCTTTAATCATCGGTGCAGCCACAAATAACCCAACCGGCAACGGAATGTCAGATCCCGGAATTGCCCTCGTATCAGGCCACTCGCCCTCATATATAGATATTTTCGTTTCGCTGGCAATATTACCTTTAATTGATTCATTTAAATCACGTAGTGGAACGGGCTTCGCTATTGGATGAGCGTCAATACTAAATAAACTCTTCACAATGAAATCAACTCTCGGATCGTTTACTGGGATATCCTCTGGAAGATCTTCAATACACTGCACTAATTCAAATGACTTTCCAACATCGCAAAACACTGGCTTATCAGCATTTTCGTAAACCAAATCACGCGAACCAACCTCGTATTCTATCATTATGTCTATATAATACAATACTTAGAAACATTTGTCAATGTATGATATAATTTTATAGATATGGCGAAGATTTCTTTAGATATGGAT
>CAUTOA010000066.1:0-3205 GCA_963540205.1 uncultured Candidatus Saccharibacteria bacterium | reverse complement strand
TACAAACTTAATCATACTTCTTATGGTAACAAAAAACCATAAAAAAATCAGCCCCATACCGAGGCTGATTCATAATTTATCTATAGATTATACGTCTTGGCAATACAGCTGCTTTTGAGAACCGTTATTTTCCAATAGAACTACAACTGCTGCGTTGCGTGAAGATCCGTTTTGCAAAGTTATGTTTGCTGGATCGTCAGCAGATGGAGCTGGCGTGCTAGAAGGACATTTCTTACCTCGCATAACCTTGATTTCGTTACTAGCTACTGACATTGAAGCACCAGGTGTAGCAACCTTTAATTCTGAAGACTTGTCGTATTGATCAAGCTTATCGACATACTTGCGTAGAGACTCTTCATTAAACGTGCCGCCGTTACGGTTAGCTGAATTCCAATTGGTAATAGCTGCAGCAACCGTTGAAGCGTCGTTCTTCCTTGACTGGTCACGCTGGCTACGCTGCAAAGCTGGCAATGCGATAAACACCATCGCAAAGATAAGTCCAGCAATAGCCAAGACTAGGACGACCTCGATGATTGTAAATCCTTTTTTATTATCTTTTTTTGTCATTAGATTTCCCACCTTTCTATGGTTTACCTATATTTACGCAAAAATGCTTACGTTTATAATACACTAAAAATATAAGTCAGTCTAGCGAATATTAATATTACCGACCAAACTATAAATTGGAAGCAAGATAGCCGCCACCATTGTACCTGCAACTATAGCCAAAAATACCATCAGAACTGGCTCTATCGCCGTCGACAAGGCGCGAATCTCCTCGTCAAGCTCATCTTCGTACACCTGAGCGGTCTTGCCCATCATCTCATCAATTTTACCTGATTGCTCACCAATTTTAATCATCTGCGGCACCATTGCTAGGAAATAATCTTCATTAGATAAAGAAGCTGAGAGCGCCTTACCGCCCTTCACCTTATCTGATGCGCGAAGTATGCTTTCGCTAATAATCACGTTATTGACAGCATCAGACGTAATACGAAGCATATCAAGCATCGGCACGCCAGTACTCAAAAGCACCTGTCCAGTTCTAGCAAATCGTGCCATGTACATTTTCCTGAACATTCCTTTAAATAGCGGAACATTGAGCTTAAAGATATCTTTAGTCCTAATTCCCTGCTCAGTTTTCAAATATTGTGCTAGGAAATAACCGCCGATAATCATTGCCAATATAACAAGCCACCAAAGACTACTAAAAAAGTTCGCCACTTTAATCATCATAAGAGTTACAAATGGCAACCCCTTATTTAAGTCACGATACAGACCCTCAACTTGCGGAACAACCGTGAACAACATAAATCCGATAACTAAGATAATCACTACCAAGACAATTGACGGATACATCATAGCACCTCTAATCTTACTCATCATAGCAGCCTCTTTTTCCTGCTGAGCAGCTAACCTCTTAAGCGAATCATCCATCGTACCTGACGTCTCGCCGGCCGAGATCAAAGCTACATAAACTTTATTAAAAGCTTCTGGATGCTTTGCGAACGAATCAGATAAAGACTTACCGCCTTCAACGTCAGAGATAATTTCCTGGACTATTTCCTGCATGCGTTTATTCGTCGTCTGCTCCTGAACCGTTCGAAGACTTTGCGCCAAAGGTAGCCCTGCACCAATAAGAGTTGCTAGCTGACGAGTAAACACAACCCTATCCTTAGTGGTGATTCTACCAGAAAACCTCGCAAAGAAATTCGTCTTATCGTCTTGTAATTCAATTTTTAACGGCACAAAGCCCTGCGCCGTCAAGAGTTTTGCGGCAGCGTTTTCACTATCAGCCTGAACAACCGATTTAACGATTTTATTACTCGCGCTATCTCTGGCTTCGTAATCATATTTTTTCATTTATTACCCCCTCATCAACCTCTCGAATTCCGTCAAATCGACAGCAAATTCACGAGCACTATCATACGTAATCGTACCGTTCTGCACCAAATTGACCAAAGTTCGATCCATCGTCTGCATTCCCTGGTCAGCACCAGTCTGAATCACGGCATCCAATTGGTGAGATTTACCTTCACGAATAATGTTGCGCACCGCTGGATTAGCAATCAAAACCTCTGCCGCCACGACTCGTCCACCACCGATAGATGGAACTAGTCGCTGCGAACAAATTGCCATCAAAATATTACTGAGCTGAGCGCGAATCTGTGGTTGCTGGTGTGGCGGGAACACGTCAATCATACGGTCAATCGACTGTGCTGCGGAGTTCGTGTGTAGCGTCGCAAACACCAAGTGTCCAGTTTCAGCAATTGTAATCGCTGCTGAAATCGTTTCAAGGTCGCGCATCTCACCAATCAGCACAACATCTGGGTCTTGGCGAAGACTCGAGCGCAAAGCCGCAGAGAATGAATAGGTGTCGTAATGAACTTCACGCTGAACTACCACTGATTTTTTCGACTTGTGAGTAAACTCGATAGGGTCTTCAATGGTAATAATATGCTGTGAGCGCTCAGAATTAATTTTATCAACCAGCGCCGCCAAAGTCGTTGACTTACCGGAACCAGTTGGACCAGTGACCAACACCAAACCGCGAGGAAAATCCGCAAACGTATTAACAACCGGTGGCATACCCAGTTCAGACGCCGACTTAATTTCATTTGGAATCAAACGTAGGGCTGCAGCCAAATTGCCACGCTCATGGAAGGCATTAACTCGGAATCGCCCCAGTGTACCAAACGCAAACGAAAAGTCGAATTCCTTATCTTTTAGCAAAATCTGTCGCTGATCTTCATCAAGAATCTGAAATACCAATCTCTCAACTGCAGGCTCGTCCAATGGTTGAGTTCCGGCTGCCGGCATTAATGAACCGTCAATTCGTAGCATTGGCGGCAAACCAACTTGAATATGAAGGTCCGAAGCTCGCTTCTTAACGACTTCTTCCAGCAAAATCTCAATTCGCAATTCTTGATTATTCATATTTCCTCCTTTTACGCGGTATCCGCCGCTACCCTATTAACTTCTTCTATTGTCGTTATTCCGTTCAACGCCTTCAGATAGCCATCTTGACGCATCGTAATCATACCCTGTTGAATTGCCGTTCGCTGAATTTCCGCTGAGGTCGCGCGCTTAACAATCAAATTCTGAATCTCTTCAGTAATATCCATGACCTCATACAAACCAGCTCGCCCAGCATAACCGCGAGGAGTTTGCGGCGTATCTTTTCCTTTTGCCAAGGCAAACGACG
>CAUTOA010000065.1:0-3219 GCA_963540205.1 uncultured Candidatus Saccharibacteria bacterium | reverse complement strand
ACCGGCTCGCCATTCTTAACGATTCGCCTCAATAACTCGCCCTCGCCAAGCAAATGACTCTGCCCTATTACCTCATCCAGCGTCTGCGGTCTCATCTGTTCAGCCAGCGGCTGCCTACTATCACTCATACTCCCATTATATCGCGAAATCCATAAAGCCAAAAAGTCTCCGCCGTTTACACTTTCCTCGCACAAAATGCTACAATAGATCTATATAAATAGGAGGAAAAATGGAAGCATTTGTAGTAATAATCTTGTCGTTTATCGGTCTTTATGTGCTAAGCGGCATTAAAATCGTCAATCAATATCAGCGCGGCGTGGTTTTAACGCTCGGTAAATTTACTGGCGTTCGCGAACCAGGATTGAGAGTCGTCATTCCAGGTCTACAGACGATGATGTTGGTCGATATTCGTTCAACTCCAATTGACGTTCCAAAACAAGAAGTTATCACCAAAGATAACGTCACGGTCGGCGTTGATGCGGTGGTTTATTTCCGAGTTATCAATGCGCCAAAAGCTGTACTGGAAACCACGAACTATATTTACGCGACTAGCCAATTTGCCCAAGCGGCACTGCGTGACGTCACCGGAAATGTTGATATGGACGATTTGCTTGCCAAGCGCGAAGAGATTTCTCAGCAAATCAAGGAAATTGTTGATGCCGAAACCGACAAATGGGGCATCGATGTCGAGAACGTTAAGATTCAGAATATCGAACTTCCTGGCGATATGAAGCGCGCCATGGCCAAACAAGCCGAGGCAGAGCGTGAGCGCCGTGCCAACATCATCAACGCTGACGGCGAAAAAGCTGCAGCCGAGACATTAGCGCAGGCCGCAGAAATCCTAGCAAAAACTCAAGGCGCTATCAATCTGCGAACATTGAACACCTTAGAGCGAATCTCCACGGAGCCAAGCCAAAAGACGATGATGCTGTTCCCCATCGAACTCATCGACGCAATTCGTGGCGATAAAAAATAATAAGTCCAAACATTTTTTTAACTCTGCTCAGTCATGCATTATCGCAAGACGATTATTAAAATGTAACTATCTTTATTAAGTTTTTAATTAATCTAAATTATTTACAAAGTTTCTATAAATTATTACCCCTGCACATTTCCTAAGTGATAAGCATAAACATATTATAAAATATATTTGACAAAGATAAAAAAGAAGCGTATACTACATAAATATTTATAAAGTATACGACCCACTTAGTGTGCCTTTATGTGTGAGGAGATAATAATATGACAGGACAAAACCTAGCAGCTACTGGATTGGGAGGTTCTACTGCAGCTGGACTAGTACTAGCAAATACAGGTATGAGCATCTACGGAGTAATCTTACTCGGCGTTGCGTTAATTTGCTGTGCAGCTATTCTATTAAGTCTGTTGATGGACAAAATCAAAAATGCTAGAAACACTCAATAGTATCATTACTAGCGGCCTGTTTCTTGTCAGTATTTATAGCATAATTAGATTGACTCTATATACTGTTATTAGCAACCATTCCGCTTATCAACCAACAGAACGCCGTTATATTCGTTATCCAAAATTAACGGTAGTAATACCAGCCCACAACGAGGAGCTTGGTATAGAACGAACTTTACGTTCTGTGTTGGCGGCGGAATATCCTCGCGATCGTCTTCAGGTGGTCGTAGCTAATGATGGTTCAACAGACCGCACAAGTGAAATTGTCCAACAGTTCATAAATAAATATCATGGCTCAGCAAAGATAGAAATGCGATCAGGGCCAAATCGCGGTAAGGCAGAAGCATTAAACCAAGCAATCAAGGAGCGTGCAACGGGTGAACTTATCATGGTGCTTGACGCCGATTCAACCATAGATAATAAATGCCTGAAAAACTCAGCCCGCCACTTCCTCGATGAATCAATTGCCGCAACAGCATCAAACGTACGAGTAGTCGGAAACGGCACTATTATTGGCTTAGCACAAAAATATGAGTATCTAATTTCCCATCACATGAAACGAACGCATACATTTCTAGGAATGGAATATATAATTGGTGGAGTTGGGTCAACTTTTCGTCGCGAGATTCTTGATAAGGTGAATTACTACGATTCCGACACAATGACTGAAGATATCGACCTCACACTCAAAATTATTACAATGGGGGGGGGAGACAAGCAACCGCGTAGTTTTTGCTTCTGATTCAATCGCGTACACTGAGCCAGTTCAGACCTATAAATCTCTTGTAAAACAGCGATTCCGATGGCGCTACGGACGCATGCAAACTTTTTGGAAAAATCGCAAGATGTTTTTCAGTACCGACAAGCGATATTCAAAGCTATTAACCTGGTATCTAATGCCAACAACGCTACTATATGAAGCACTTATCATTATAGAACCCTTAATTGTTTTGTGGATGGCTTGGTATAGTGTAACTACGGGCAACTACTTACCAATCGTTTCAATTATGACAACCTACATCATTTTGGCTCTAGTTAGTATTTGGACCGGAAATGATAAGACTATTGCTAATAATGAACGATGGAAACTAACCCTATACTCACCCGCTGTATTTTTGCTGGTTTACATAATGGTTACAATTGAATATATAACAGCTTTTCAATCAATTATCCGCTGGAAGAATATTCCTAATAGCCTATCAAATCGTCATACAACCTGGACATCACCAGAGCGAGCCGTGCGATAATTTTATAATTCCTGGTGCGGATGGGGAGAGTCGAACTCCCATCTCAACCTTGGGAAGGTCACATAATAGCCGCTATACGACACCCGCGCTCGATAAAATTATAACACCCTTGCCAGATAGCGACAACTTTAGTACAATTAAATAGCAAGTTTGTGGCTCTTTAGCTCAGTTGGTAGAGCAGAGGCCTGAAGAGCCTTGTGTCCCCAGTTCAAGTCTGGGAGGAGCCACCAAATATTGCATTTCATTCACGACTTTGCTACAATAAATCGTGAACAACATGCGGGTATAGCTCAGTTGTTAGAGCGCTTCCTTGCCATGGAAGAGGCCAGGAGTTAGAGTCTCCTTACCCGCACCAATTAGATATTTAGCCATCCAAACGGGTGGTTTTTTCGTATTTATAACATTATTTATCGCCAACCTCTAGCACATAGGCAAACTACCGACAACCGTTTTGAAATTTTCTAAACTACGTCATTCAACGCGGTCAACTCCTAGATAGCTAATTACATTTGACATAATACCCCCAGGGGGTATATGATTATTTTAT
>CAUTOA010000064.1:0-3240 GCA_963540205.1 uncultured Candidatus Saccharibacteria bacterium | reverse complement strand
ACACTCCAAGTTTTTGGATACATGAACGATACTCGACCGTATTCAGCAGGACCAACAAATTCAATACGCGGGTTTTTTGCTTCTTCAGAAAATTTCTTCTGGTCTGATTCGGCTTGTTCGCTCTTCCCCTTAGCAACTTCAATTGCCACTTTACTATCAACACTGCTTTTTTCTCGGGAGTATTGCATATACGCCCAAATTGCCAAAGATCCAGCAATCAAAAACAATATCAGACAGCCGATTGTGCCGACCATCCAGCCATTAACTAAGCCACGCTCACTCTTATCTCTCGTCATCATATTGTAAAGTATAGCTTATGCTTTAATTGATGTAAAGATCTTACTCAGCGTTAAAATCCTCACTAAGAACCTCGATATCATGTCGCATATCTTCCAACGTGGCAGTAATTTTTTTTGATAACTCTCTCGCCTCAATAAATCTCTGTTTTGCCTCGTCCAGGTTAAAGTCATCGCCTTGAAACCACGCGATTTGCTCGTTCAATTCAGCCATCATTTGCTCAATTGTCATGTCGTTGTTCACTATTCTCAATCCTCGCTTTCATAATTATATCTTTTGTTGTAATCTCTACAATATTACCAATCTGTAAATCGCCCTTGATCATTGCATAACCACGACGCAGCGCCATTTCCGGATCATACTCAGCGATGACTTTTTGTTGCGACAATGTTGCATTTACAGCCGCATCCACGCGACTTGACCACTGTTTTAGTGCCTCTTTTTGCAACATTGTTGCATTAAGCAACTGTTCTTCGATAGCTCTACAAATTGAATCTTTCGTATCAATTAGCCTGTAATGCAAATGCCGAATCACTTCTCGCTTGTCAGGAAACAGCAATTGCGCGGCGTTACTCGGCGTGGCTGCGCGAACGTCCGCCGCCAAATCACATAAACTCTCATCAATCTCATGACCAATTCCAGTCATCGTTGGAATGCGACTACTCGCCACCGCCCGTACTAGTTTTTCATCGTTAAAACTCGCCAAATCTTCCGCACTGCCACCGCCACGAATCAAAACAATCACATCTGGAGATTCTGACATTTGATTAAAATATGATATTGCTCGAACAGCTTGATCTGCAGCATTCGCACCCTGCACATTAACGTTGGCGACTACGAATTTCACACCACCCCAACGCTCACTGGAAATCTTCATAAAGTCGGCATATCCCGCCGCTTTTGTACTGGAAATAACAGCCACCCTCTGAGGATATTGCGGCAATAGACGCTTTCTTTCAGAATTAAACAAACCCTCAACTGTCAATTTTTGTTTCAAAAGATCAAAACTTCGCTTCAAACTTCCCTTGCCCAATGGGCGAATCTCTTGAACGTTCAGACTAAAGGCACCATTATCCCTAAGCGCCGGCATCGCTCGAACAACAACTTTCATTCCATCTTCAATTGGCGTGCGTAAATTGCTAAAACCAACGAAACACCGAACCAGCCCATCGTCATCCTTCAGATCGAAAAAAGCATATTTCGGAGGATAAGACTTGAGGCCAGAAACTTCACCCTCAACTTCAACCGTCCCAGCAAAAGCCACGTCAAAAGTTTGATTGACAACTGCTATGAAATTGCTAACACTAAACCTGGGAATCATCTGGCTTGCCGTATTTAATCAGTGCGTGTTGATAGAAAATATAGCCAAAGATAATCGTGCCAGTAAGTAAAATTGCTCGCGTCAAAATTATTCCAGCAATCGCCAAATCTGGCGGAGTGCCTGCCATACTTAAGAAAATAATCATAATGGTTTCATAAACGCCCGTCCCTCCAGGCGTAAACACGACAATTGCCGCCAATCCCGCCACGCCGTATCCAACCATCAGAATCGCCGGATTAACAAAAACACCCAGCGACAGAAACGCCACAGCAAACATCGCCACGTCAAAAACAGTGTAGACAGTTCCCCAAATCATCGGTTTTATTAGAAGTTTCGGATGATTGGACAAATCTTGAAAATCGTCCTGCATATCAACAAAAAACTCTTCGACTTTCTTCGACTTCATCACTCGACGTTTTTTACCTAAAGTGGCAATTTTTACTAGCGTATTAATAAACCTCGACAGCCCAGCCGCAGTTGCCTGCATGCGTCGCTTTGACGAAAACACGAAAATCAGACCAAACGTCAGCGCCAAAACCACGATAATCAGCAAGAAACTTGCCGCAACGATATAACGATTAACCTTACCGTCAATAGCCAGCGCCAGCACGGCAATCACCAACAAAACCAAAAGCGACAAAAATCCCGTAACGTAACGAATCACCTGTGCAAATGTCGAACGCGCCGAACTCACGCCAAGTTTATGCATTCGCCAAGTCGTATACGAAATTCCACTAACTCCGCCCGACGGAAAAATGTGATTGACCAAATTAAGCTCCAGCGCAATCCTCGTCTGCTCCAGCCTGGAAATATGATGAATCAGATTCTTCTCTCTCAGATACGAAAAAATCATCTCGCCGCCAGCGAAGTACACGATAATCTGAAACGGTAATAGTAAGAATAGTAGCCATAAATCCGCGTGCAAAAACAGATTCCATGCCTTCACAAGCTCATGCCGAGATAGAAAAATTATTATCGCCAAAACCACCAACGTCAAAACGCTCATAACAGCTCGTGGCGATTTCAATAGTTGCAACACCTTCGGTAACATAACCTTCATTATACCACGATAAATGTTATAATTACGACATGTTCATAGCTATTCTCGGTCGTCAACCAGAAATCTCTATCGCTGAATTACAAGCGGTTTACGGTGCTCAAAACGTCCAAAAAATCTCCAATCAAGCCGCCACGGTTAATTGCGACAATTTATCAATTGACAATCTCGGTGGAACGATTAAATGCGGACAAGTCATCACGAAAATAAAATCGCAAAAATCGGACCGCAACACCCTGCTCCAAGCCTCAAAAATTATTGTTGAAAAATACACGAAAAAACTTTCACATAGCCAGAAAAAAATAACGCTTGGAATAAGTTTTTATGGCAATAAAACAGATCCGAGGAACGTCCAAAAAATCGGAATTATCTTAAAAAACAACCTGAAAAAATCTGGCGTCAGTTTGCGTCTAATTCCTAATAAAACCGCTGCGCTGTCCACTGCGACCTCTCATAATAATAAACTCGGCAGGTCTGAGGCAAAAATTGAAATTATTATAGCTAAGAACGTGTACGGAGATTTGATAATCGCTGAAAGTCGTGGCGCTCAAAATATCAATTCGTA
>CAUTOA010000063.1:0-3241 GCA_963540205.1 uncultured Candidatus Saccharibacteria bacterium | reverse complement strand
CCTTCAACACCAACACCTAGCCCAGAATTGCCAAAGACTGGTGCAAGTGACGCGATCATGTCAGCACTAGGCCTGGGTGGACTAACTACAGCTACTATCGCTTACATCGCTAGCCGCCGCCAAATGTAATAGGTCAAGCTAGCAACGAAATACCCGCCGAGATGGCGGGTATTTTTTATTGGCAATGAAGCTGTTGAGTCTATAATTGTTTTCGACCTTCCAGCGCGTGAGTCAGCGTGATTTGGTCTGCATATTCAAGGTCGACGCCAACCGGAATTCCCCTGGCTAGGCGTGTGATGGTCGTATTCAATCCAGCTTCTTGGATATAGCGTTGCAAAAACAGCGCTGTTGATTCGCCTTCTACTGAAGCGTTCGTAGCGATGATAATCTCCTGAACGTCGTCTGTTTTTATACGCTCAATTAGCTCCGGAATGTGTAATTGCTCTGGCCCGATATTGTCAATTGGTGAGATAACGCCGCCCAGCACGTGGTACGTACCCAGGAACTGCCCTGTTCTTTCTATAGCAACGATATCTAACGGCTCCTCGACTACACAAACGATTTTTTTATTCCTGTTCGAATCTGCGTATAAAGGCGACACATCGTCATCTGAATCGATCAACGCAAATGTCTTCGGGCAGGTTTTTACTAGGTCGTGCAATTGATCTAATGAATGCGCTAATTGCTTTGCGGATTTGGGGTTGCGGCGTAAAACCGCGTAGGCATATCTTTCAGCCGTACGCGGTCCAACTCCGGGTAAATTACCAAAATCATCAATTAAAGCAGTCAGAGCTTTTGGTAAAATGTCGATTGACATGACTTTAGAATGGCAAGTTGCCCAAGCCGCCCATCAATGGCTTCATAGTTTCAGCAGCGACTTCCTGAGCCTTTGTCATGCCGTCGCGAACTGCGATTTCGATCCAGTGCTCCAGTTCTTCGATATTCTCCAAGTCAACCATTTCTGGGTCAATCTTTACAGACTTGATCTTTAATTCGCCAGTGATTTGTACGATCACAGCGCCATCGCCAGCCTCAACTTCGATGATTTCTTTACCTAATTGCTTCTGTGCTTTGCGTAATTGTTGCAGCATTTTTACCTGATCAAACGCCATATTCCTCCTTATTTAACACTTACAATTATACCCTATTTGCGGTCGGATGTGTAGATGTAGAAGCGATCGCCGTCTTTATGGTCATTGACAATTACTGACGACAGGTGTCCAGAGTAAGTCTGCGGAATTTGAGACTTCACGCTGTGGCTCACATATAAGATCTGTCCGACGTTCGCTGGTGCCGTGTGGATAATTGATATCTGGTGATAGTTGTGCTTTTTAAGCGCTTCGTAAATTGGCGATTCTTCTTTGCTGACCAATAACGAGAATGAATCGGTCGGCGCGGTATTTTTACGGAGTAGAGATAAATCTTTATTAAAGCGTGAAACTGCTTCTGGGAAATAACGATAACCGTCAATATAGCGGAAGCTGCCACCCACCACCATAACGATAATTAGCATTGATATAAGAACCAGTCCTGTGCCGCGAGCGTATGGATTGCGCGGGAAAAGTCCGTACCACATGTTCATTAGGGATTCCAATCCGACCGCCAAGAGAATGAATAACGGGATGATGATTATCGGGGTGAGGCTTGGCTGGAAGATGAGTAGCGCCAATGCTAAGATTAGCCACGACCAAATCATGAACGAGCGGGCGCTGGAGATTTTTTGGAAGCTGCGGAATAGTCCTAGCCCGATTAACACCATTGCGTTGATATCCATAATTGGCGTGATTTGGTTCCCTACAACTGATGGGAAAATGCGGATGTATGTGTAATATAAAGTCCTGAGGTTCGCAACGATATCAAAACTTAGGCCGTTGATACCGATGAGGTTGTAAAATAGCGCGTGGGATTTATAACAAAGAAAACCAATCGCACAACCAATTGTGAATAAAATGGCGGACGGTATGATCCAAGACTTGCGATGTTTTCGGGAGATGAGGAAATAGCGTGGGTGTGGATGTAGAAAGGCGATAATCAGAAGTCCCAGATTGATATACCAAAAATACGGAGTGAAGAGGCTGAGTGCCGTGGTGATGGCTAAGCTGATTCGCCAAATGGAGGCGTTCTGGGCTTTCTGGAGAATCAATGTAGCGAAAAGCAAAGTTAGCGCGGTGTAGAAAATGTATAAAATGCCAACAGTTGCGCTTTGACCGATGAATAAGAATTGTCCAGTCGTTGCCATGATTAATAGCGATAGAATCGTTGTGGATGGCTTAAACCAGCGCTTTAAGAGGAAGAAAATAGCGACGGAGCTGGCGATTGAAAGGATTACGGCGGGTGCTTTAATTGTTAATAAACTGACGCCGAATAGCTTGAAGAATAGCAATTGAAGAAGGTGAAATGGCAGATTTGTGACGGCGATTCCTTCGACGCTAAAATTCAAGTGATTTGTCGTATTGACCATGTCGATTTCTGCTTGCGACAAACCTCCCGGCACGTGCAACGCGGAAATTATAATAGCCCCCACGTATAGTAACGCCAGCAGCGTATAGCCGAAAACGTAGCGCCATCGGTAAAGGAATATATCGGTAACTTTTTGCTTTTTCATTGGTATGATTATAACACAATTCTATTCATGCTTGCGATCCAGACTCATAAAGCGTAGGCGCTCTGGGTGGAAGTACAATTGGACTTTACCGACTGGGCCGTTACGGTGCTTAGCGATGATGAGGTCTGTAATATTCTGTACTTCTGGGTTGTCAGGCTCGTAATATCCAGGGCGATAAATAAAGCTCACGATGTCGGCGTCCTGCTCAATGGAACCAGATTCGCGCAGGTCGGCTAGTTGTGGAATTGGTGGCGTGCGTGATTCGACAGAACGGCTCAACTGACTCAGGGCAATTAGCGGCACATTCAATTCACGAGCAATAAGCTTCAGTCCGCGTGAAATTTCCGAAACTTCCTGAACGCGGTTCCCGTTGTGGTTTCCATTGGCCTGCATAAGCTGCAAATAGTCGACGATGATTAATCCCAATTGGTTTTCGTGGGCAATTCGACGTGCTTTAGTGCGCATCTCCAAAACCGATAATCCCGGCGTGTCATCGATGTAAATTGGCGCCTCAGCCATTTCTCCCATAGCTTCAGACAGCTTCGCAAAATCTTCATCGCTCAAGTTTCCGGTGCGAATATTCCAGCTATCAACTCCCGACGCATCCGCCAGCATACGGTCGACCAGCTGCTCCTT
>CAUTOA010000062.1:0-3242 GCA_963540205.1 uncultured Candidatus Saccharibacteria bacterium | reverse complement strand
ATGATTTTACCTAAATTCCATCATTCACACGTGTTGCCGAGGTAGGACTCTGATTTTTGATTGTACGCGCCGAGTTCTGCCTCGGCGTTTTTGATTGCTATAAATAAGAAATAATGACATAATGGAGCTAACATGAGCAGTTTATCTACACAAAGTTACAAAGGTTCGCGAGACTATTTTCCAGAGGAAAAGCGTCTGCAGAATTATATTTTTAACGTTTGGCACAAGACGGTTGAGAGTTTTGGCTATGAAGAATACGGCGCGCCGCTATTGGAGCCGCTAGATATTTATTTGGCGAAGTCAGGTCAGGAATTGGCGGGCGAGCAAACATACGCTTTTGAAGATCGTGGCGGTCGAATGGTGGCGATTCGTCCTGAGATGACGCCGTCGATTTCTCGAATGGTGGCGGCTAAGCGTCAGGAATTGGCGATGCCTGCGCGGCTGTATTCAATTGCTAATTTTATGCGCTATGAACGACCGCAACGTGGGCGTGAGCGTGAGTTTTGGCAATTAAATGCGGATTTGTTTGGTGTGGACGGCGCGGCGGCGGACGCGGAGATTATTGAGCTGAGCCACGCTAGCGTGATGAATTTTGGCGCCAAGCAAGAAATGTTTACGGTCAGGGTTAATAATCGCCAATTGATCAATCGTTTGATGAGCCAATTTTTGAAACTTGATATTGTTGGTTCGACGATGATGATGAAGCTGCTCGATAGGAAAAATAAGATTCCTGCCGAAGAATTTAAGCGTCAGGCGATTGAGATTTTTGGTAGTCAAGCGTCGGAAGGTCTGCCGAAGTTGGCCAAGATGATCAGTATGAAATCTGTTGATGATTTACCGAGCGAATTGATGGAAGATGAAAGCATCAAGCAGCTCCGCGAAGTGATGAAATTGCTTAGCCAAAAAGGCATTACGAATGCAGTGTTTGATGTCACTTTGATGCGCGGTCTGGACTATTACACGGGCATGGTTTTTGAGCTTTTTGACAATTCGCCAGAGAATAACCGAGCGTTGTTTGGCGGCGGACGATATGACGGATTGGTCGGGCTATTTGGCGTCGAACCGATTGCTACGGTCGGCGTTGGAATGGGCGCGACAACGATGGAGCAATTTTTGGAAGTGCACAATTTGTTGCCTAAATTGGCGTCTAAAACAGATGTGTACATAATTCCGGTGTCAAAAGAATCTATGGCTGGCGCGGACGATTTGGCGCGAAAATTGCGCAGCGAAGGCGTGCGAGCAGAGCTGGATATCACTGGTAGAAAGATTGACAAGCAGATAAAAGCGGCGCTAAAAAAGCAAATTCCGTTTGCAGTGTTTGTGGGTGAGGATGAAATTGCTAGCGGCGCATATACGGTTCGAAACTTGGTGGAATCTGATGAGCAGAAAGTTGGCGCTGAACGAATCGTGACAATTGTCAAAGATCGTCGATATGATGGCGATGAAGACGCCCTGTTTGAGGTATAGCCTGATATCTGTTATAATTAGTCTTTATGAAGACTACTGTAAAAAAACTATCAGATACTAAAGTTCAATTGACGATTTCTTTGGGTGCTAGCGAATTAGCTGACGCAGAGCAGGTTTCTTTGACAAAGTTGGCGCGCGACATCAAAGTTCCAGGTTTCCGCAAAGGAAAAGTTCCCGCAAGCATAGCCGCTAAGCACGTTGATCCGAATGCGCTTCAGGAGCAGATTCTGGAGAATGCTTTGTCAAAGGCAGTAGCTGAGGCATTTTTGCAGGAAAAATTGCAAGCTTTAGATCGACCTAGCGTTGAGGTGAAGAAGTTTGTTCCTGGTTCTGAGCTGGAATTTACGGCTGAAGTTGAAGTTATTCCGCCAGTAAAATTGGGCGATTATAAAAAATTGTCAGCGAAAAAGGAAGTAGCCAAGGTCGAAGATAAAGATGTTGATGAGGTTATTGAGCGAATCCGTAAAAACTATTCTGAAAAATCAGAGGTCAAGCGTGCCGCTAAGGCTGGCGACGAGGCTGTGATTGACTTTACGGGAAAGAAAGACGGCGTGGCGTTTGATGGCGGTTCGGCTAAGGAATATGGTTTGAAACTTGGTGAAGGTCAATTCATTCCTGGATTTGAAGAAGGCGTGATTGGTCATAAGGCTGGTGAAGAGTTCGATTTGAAACTGAAATTCCCAGAGGATTATCACGCTGAGAATTTGGCAGGTCAAGACGTTGTGTTTACCGTGAAACTTCACAAGGTTAATGAATTGAAATTGCCAGAACTAAACGATGAATTTGCTGCAAAATGTGGTCCATTTACAGAGATGAAAGAAGTAAAAGCGGACATCAAGCGTGAACTTACCGCGCAAAAAGAGCGTGAAGCTGATGAGAAATTTAAGGACGCGCTGGTTGGTGAGTTGACGGAAAAAAGTAAAGCCGCGCTGCCAGAACTTTTGGTTGAGGATCAATTGCGATCAATCGAGCGTGACTTGACTCAGAATTTGATGTATAGCGGACTGAGTTTGGACAGCTATTTGAAGACTCAGGGCTTCAAGGATAAAGAAGAGTGGATAAAGAAAGAGGCTCGTCCAGCGGCTGAAAAGCGCGTTAAGGCTGGCTTGGTATTGGCGGAATTGTCGAAGGAATTGAAGATTGACGCTTCTCGTGACGAGATCCAAGAACAAATTAATTTCTTTAAGCAGCAATACGGCAAAGATAAGAAAATATTAGAGCAATTTGACAATCCAAACGTTCACCGCGATATTGCCAACCGAATGATTACAGATAAGACCGTTGCTAAATTGGTTGAACTAAACACGAAGAAATAGGGTAAATATGCCAAAATCATATCTCATTCCAACTGTCGTTGAAAAGTCGGCTGACGGCGAGCGTGCTTTTGATATCTATTCGAGATTATTGAATGAGAGAATTATTTTCCTTGGCGAAGACGTTAACGAGCATACCGCGAACAGCGTAGTGGCGCAATTGTTGCATTTGGCGTATGTTGACCCGCAAGCTGATATATCGCTATATATCAATAGTCCAGGCGGCAGCGTTTATGATGGAATGGCAATTTATGACACGATGAATTTTATTAAGCCTGATGTGGCGACGTATGGAATTGGTTTGCAGGCAAGCATGGGGGCGTTTTTGCTCAGCTCTGGCGCTAAGGGCAAGAGGTTTTGCTTGCCGCACGCTAAGGTGATGATTCATCAGCCGTCTTCTGGAACGCACGGAAAAGTGACCGACATGGAAATTGACATGAAGGAAACTTTGGAAGTTAAGGA
>CAUTOA010000061.1:0-3288 GCA_963540205.1 uncultured Candidatus Saccharibacteria bacterium | reverse complement strand
GTGGCGTGATTGTTTATGATTTGCGTTATGATCCGACGCCGTTTGTTGATCTGAGTGTTGAGGAATTGTCGGCGAAAATATTTGCAACGTGGGAAGAAAGACAAGCCGAAGATTTCGTTAAATTGCCAGTTAAAGAATTACAATATAATCGCTGCCCGGCAGTTTCGCCGCTTGGTGTGTTGACCCAGGGTGATGGCTGGAAGAAGATTTCTCTGGATGCGAAAACTGTGCAGAGGCATCAAGATATTTTACTTTCTCATCCAGATTTTGCTGAAAGGCTGCGTAGTGTATTCGAGAATAAGCCAGAGTTTAAGAAAATGACCGATCCAGAAGCGCAACTGTATGACGGTTTTTTGGATAATAGTGATCGAGTTCGCGTTGAAGCCGTACGTAATGCTGGCGAGCGCGAATTGGCTGATTTTCATCCGGATTTTCAGGATGAGCGATTGTCGCCACTATTGTTGCATTATAAAGCGCGAAGTTTTCCTAATTTGCTTAGTGAAGATGAGTTGCGACAATGGGAAGAATGGCGTACTGAGCATTTACAGGCGCAAATGCCGCAATTTATGAAATCTCTGCAACGATTAGCACCTAGCGCGACTGACGAACAGCAGTTTATTTTACAAGAATTGCAGTTATGGCTGGAGTCGGTTTTACCTTCTGTTGACTCCTGAAATGCGGTTATGTTAAAATTGAAGCAATCAATAAATTGGGTGAGGGACCAATGTCATGTAATATGCCAGAATAGGTATAAACTATCCGTATATAACAAAAACAAATTGGGAGGAAAAAATGTTATATAAAAACAAAATAAAAGTACAAAACATATTAAAGAGCGCAGTAGCTTTGATGCTTATGCTCACACTGTCTTTATCTACAGCTCTGTCGCCACTGGCTAAAGCAGAAGAAGTAAGGTACACGTGGAAAAATTTAACGTCAGTGCCAGGTTATAGAATAGGAAGGATTTATATTAGTTCAGACGGATCGAAACTTTTTGTCTTGGAAAAGGATGCTGCTAATAACGTAAACTTATGGATGTCCGCAGACGATGGGGCTACTTGGAGAAAAATATTTTCGAAGCAGATATCAGTAACAACATTCATGGATGACGTGTCAATTAGTACGGACGGGTCTAAGATAGTATTGAGATATGGAGATTATTTCGGCATATCAACAGACGGCGGTCAGAGTTGGACGGATAAGGGACCAGAGCCAGAAGATGTGAATGTACGTATTAGCCCAGACGGCTCCTTTTTAGTGAAATGTCTTAATAGTGTTTCTCCCTATACAACCCACATTTCTACTGACGACGGTCAGACCTGGACTCAGAAAGGTACTAATAATATATCGTGCCCTAGGTATGTGTATAACAACGGCACGCTGATCGCTCAAGATGGTGGTGATCTGGCGCGATCAACTGATTATGGTCAGACTTGGACGGAAACCCCTAATGTTTTAAACGTGAGCGGCACTACAGCATTCAGTAATAACGGAAATAACATATTTGATAAAGATAGGATTTCGTTGGATGGTGGTAATTACTGGACTCCTTCAAACGCTACAATCCCAGCTGGTTACGAAGTCTTTTATTTGGATATTAGTGATGATGGTAAGAAATTATTTGCTGCTGCTACGTCGATTATTCAGCGCAAATCGATACTTCTTACGTCAGTAGACGGAGGCAGGACTTGGCATTTGGAGGATGATGCTACTAGATTTTTCGATAGAATGATTATGTCGAGCAATGGATCTAAGCTGTTTTATGTGAACAACGATGGTGTCTACCGTTTGGGAACTCTGCCGACATCTCAGCCTGTAACTCCTGGAGCGGGCGCAGGTGGAGCCGCTACTCCATCCACAGGCTCTACTTCTGCCACTCCTGGGCAAAAGCCAGGAAAAGCGTCAGGACGTTTGGCTGAAACAGGAACTTCAACTTGGATGGTTGGTGGATTAGCTGTTATAGCTGTCGCAGCTGGTGTGTTGGTGCTGAGAAAACGGCTGTAAAAAATTAGGTCATAGACGGAGCGAGCTTTTGAGATTCAACTTCACGATCAGGCTCGCTCTTTTTCATATTGGAAAGTAGATAAATTGATAATAAAATAAGCTCGCTTTTTTGATTTGGTGTAAAGTAACGGATTTTTCTGTTGATTCGCCGTTGCGCGATTTCGCTGGCAATGTCAATGGACTTCCAAAACAGGGCAGAAAGTGATTCTCTGAGGATGATTGCCAACGGTACGATAATTGCCCAGAAAATAACCATTAAAATTGCGGGCAGGCTGATGTTCGTGAAGGGGATTTTTCCTAGGAAAAAGAAGAAAAAAAGCTGGTCAATAACAAAAGGTGCGAGTAGTATCGCTCCGATGATCATAATTAAGTAAATGCCCAGCTTTCTCATAGATCTAACTGTAGCAAATAAGATATTGACTTGCAATCATAAGCGTAATGTGTTTTAACTCTGATTTGCGTCGATATTTGGACTGGAAAAAATAGTTAAAAACCTGTATAATATAGCGGTTATGACAGAGGTAATTCGTGTTAAAGGTGCTCGTGAGCACAATTTGAAAAATGTAGATATTGAGATTCCACGAGATCAGCTGGTGGTGATTACTGGGCTTAGTGGATCTGGGAAATCTAGTTTGGCATTTGACACGATTTACGCCGAGGGTCAGCGCCGTTATATGGAGAGTCTTAATTCCTACGCGCGCCAATTTTTGGGTACTATGGATAAGCCTGATGTTGATTCGATTGAAGGGCTTAGTCCAGCGATTTCAATTGATCAGAAGTCGACCAGCCGCAATCCGCGTTCGACCGTGGCTACGGTGACAGAAATTTATGATTATCTGAGGCTTTTGTTTGCGCGAATTGGTGTGCCGCATTGTCCGATTTGTGGCAATGAAGTGACGCGTCGCACGACCGAGGTGATTATTGACGAGATTCTGCGACAATTTGTTGATAAGCGAATTCTGCTATTGGCGCCAATTGTGAAGAATAAAAAAGGTGAGTTTGTGCACATTCCGGAGCAATATCAGCGACTTGGCTATGCCAGGGTTCGCGTGGACGGCGTGGTGTACGCGCTGGATGAATTTCCGGAATTGCAAAAAAGCTACAAGCATAATATCGAGCTGGTGGTTGACAGGTTGGCTTTGACGGCGGAAATGCGATCCCGACTAAGTCAGAGCGTTGAGCAGGCGCTGGATTTGGGTCAGGGGGTTATCGAGGTTTTGGACGCGGATAGTGATGAAGTGAAGACATTTTCGCAGAGATACGCTTGTGTTGACCATCCTGATG
>CAUTOA010000060.1:0-3292 GCA_963540205.1 uncultured Candidatus Saccharibacteria bacterium | reverse complement strand
GTCATAAAACTTACGTACCATTATACCTTTTTTATTGGACAATCTCAAGAGCTTGCCCGCAAATTAGATAATGATACTAACTTTTTACAATAATAAAAGACAAATCGAGATAGATTATTTCCTAGACCACGATATTCACCAGCTTGTCTGGAACATAAACCATCTTTTTAGGTGGTTTATTGTTTGTGAACTTCTGAACATTCTCATCAGCTAGAGCCGCTTCTTCAACACCCTGCTTGTCCATATCACTCGGCAGTTCAAGTTTTGCACGAAGCTTGCCGTTCACTTGAACTATAATAGTCATCGTATCGCTCTTTAGATATTTTTCATCCCACTTCGGCCAGTGACTAACATGAACCGTATCATCATGACCCATTTCACGCCACAATTCCTCTGTGATATGCGGAGCAAAAGGCGCCAAAATCTGAATCAAACTTTCTAACGCAAATCGCCACTCGTCCGACATGTCAATTCCATGCGATTCTTTTATCTTATACAGGCCATTGACCATTTCCATCATCGAAGCCACAGCCGTGTTAAACTTCTCATCTTCAATGTCGCGAGTAACTTTTTTAATTGTCGAGTGAGTTAATCGCAATAATTCTTGAGCTGTTTTTTCATTCGCGTCAAGAGAGTCGTTTGGATCCTTATCAACGAACTCCTGAACCAAATTCCATGCTCGGTTTAAGAATCGATAAGTTCCCGGAACGCCACGAGGATCCCATGGCGCATCCATATCATAAGGCGCGATGAACATTTCGTAAACTCGCAGCGCATCAGCGCCATATCCACTGTCCATAATCTCCATTGGATCAATGACATTACCCTTAGACTTGGACATTTTCTGACCGTCTGGCGCCATAATGTAAGCATTGTACATCATTCGCTTGAAAGGTTCTGGAGTTGGAACGAGACCGAGCTTATAGAAAAATCGCATCCAAAAACGACTGTATAGCAAGTGAGCCACGGCGTGATCGGCACCATTGTAATAATCAACCGGCATCCAATGGTTAATTCTCTCAGGATTCCATGCTTCATTATCGTTGTGTGGGTCGAGATATCGTAAGAAATACCAACTAGAACAAGCATAGCCATCCAAGGTGTCAGTCTCACGACGGCCCTCTACCCAATTGTCGCCATCAGGCTTGCTTTCTGTAATCGGTACGGTTTTTCCAGTTTCAACATCCACCCATACGCGCACCCAATCATCAACTTGAGCCAAAACTGAAGTATTCCCGCCCGTTGGCTTAAAGTTCTCCACCTCTGGCAAAACCACCGGCAAGCACTCATCAGCCACGGCAATTGGCGCACGACCATCAACATGAACAATTGGAATCGGAGCGCCCCAATAGCGCTGACGAGAAATCAGCCAATCGCGCATTTTATACGTGGTTTTGCTTCGCCCAGAATTCTGCTGCTCCAGCCACGCAACAATTTGCTCACGGGCATCCTCACTCCTGGTACCGTTAAATTGTCCGGAATTTATCAACTCACCTTCACCAGAATAACAGCCAGCATCGGCTGAATGTTCAGGCTTATCAATAACCTGAATAATCGGCAAGTCAAACTTCTCGGCAAACGCAAAATCGCGCTCGTCGTGCGCCGGCACTGCCATGACTGCGCCGGTTCCATAGCCGCCCAAAACATAATCCGCCACCCAGATTGGCAATTTTTGACCATTAACTGGATTTATGACATAACTGCCAGTAAATACACCTGTCTTCTCTTTATTCTCTTGGCGTTCAACATCAGATTTTTGCTGGGAAGCTTGGATATACGCTTCAACCTTCTCGCGCGTGTCAGAATTGACCAACTGAGAAATCAGAGGATGCTCCGGTGCCAAAGCTACATACGTCGCGCCAAATAACGTGTCAGGACGAGTTGTGAAAACTGTAATCTTGGAATCTTGACCGCTGACCGCAAACTCAACTTCCGCGCCAACTGATCGACCAATCCAATTCTTCTGCATGGTTTTAACCATTTCCGTCCAATCAAGCGCATCGGTTGCCTCTAAAATTTCATCTGCATACGCCGTAATTCGGAAAAACCACTGCTTGAGATTGCGCTTGGTTACAGGATTACCGCAGCGCCAACATTTGCCACCTTCAACCTGTTCGTTAGCAAGCACTGTGTTATCAGTTTCACACCACCATTGCGGCTGCTCTTTTTGATATGCCAAATCGTGCTTATACAATTGCGTAAAAATCCACTGAGTCCATTTGTAATATTCTGGATCGGCTGTAGAAATTTCTTTTGTCCAATCATAGCTAAACCCAAGTCGCTTCAATTGCTCCTTAAAATGAACCTTCGCTTCATCGTGTGCTACGCGCGGCGTTTTTCCGACTTTAATAGCGTAATTTTCAACCGGCAGACCAAAGCTGTCCCAGCCGATTGGATGATAGACATTATAACCCTGCTGACGCTTGAATCGTGCCTTGATGTCAGCAAATTGAAAAGTACGACCGTGACCAATGTGAATTCCCGCCCCTGTAATCCCCGGAAGCATACTCAAACTGTAATATTTCGGCCGGGTCGTGTCATTAAAATCAACCGCGTAAGTGCCGTCAGCCTCCCATTTGTTTTGCCATTTTTGTTCAATTTCTGTCGGATTATAGCGTCTCATATCTGTAATTATAGCAAATAATCCCGCTCATTACGAACGGGATTATTATTAGACACTTAAGCTATTTACCTAGTCGAGGTTGATGACAATCAGCTCGAATACCCTTCCATAAAACCTTCTATAAACTCTTTCAAGCTCTCAGCACTCGAAGGAACCTTGATTTCTTCAGATTTATTCACATTGATGTCAAATGAAATTTCTACAGAAGCCTTCTTGCTATCACCTTTCAACTCTAAGGCTTTCAGTTCATGAGATGACCTATCAACCCACACTTTCAATGAAGATTCGTCAATAGATGATGATTCACTACTCTTGTAGCTATTAGATTTTCCACACTTACTGAGTGCCTTACCGACTGATGAATTCTTAAACTCTTCCTCAAATTTTGACGAATTAGATTTATTATTACCTTGCAATTCAAAGCCGCGTCCGCCGTTACGATCACTAATCTTTGAATCTTTTATAGTGAAGAAGCTATTCTTTTGATAAATCTGAGCTAATTCCTTACGTACACTTTCGTCACTTTGAATTTTCTTCAGAGCATCAATACCACACTTGTACTCATCGCCAATTTCATCTGGAGAAATCTTCATCCATGTATTACCCATTTTATCTATCTCAGAGCTCATCTTCCTCAAAGTCTGATCACGGTAAGTTTCTATTTGAGCC
>CAUTOA010000059.1:0-3359 GCA_963540205.1 uncultured Candidatus Saccharibacteria bacterium | reverse complement strand
TCACCAAATACGACGAATCCACTCGCGAATATTTATTGAAAAACATTACAGAATTACCAACTTTGGACAAGATTTGTATCTTACAAGACGCGACAATACTCGCCCGCGCTGGATTTGAAAATTCGGCGTCGCTACTTCCATTGGCATTGTCGCTAAAAACTGAAACCAACGAAAAAGTCTTCGGCATGGCGGCCGGTGCTTTGACGGAACTGCGAAAATTTGTCGATGACAATGACGCCGCCAGAGATTCATTAAAGCGAATTTCTGGAGAATTTGCACGCGCCACATTTGAGGAATTGGGCTGGGATGAAAAAGCTGGCGAATCGGACGACGACCGTGAACGGCGCACCACGGCTTTGAGTTTGATGATGTATAGCGAAGATAAAGAAGTTTTGAACGAGGCAAAAACGCGTTTTGACAATAATAAATTGGAAGACTTACCGACAGAAATTCGAGCTTTAATTATCAGTGCAAACGTGAGACATTTTGAGACGCCAGAGATGATTAAAGACCTCTTTGCCACATATAAAAACACGCCGTCAAATGACCTGCAGAATGATATTGCAATTGGACTGACTTCCACCAAAAACTCTGAAACAGCAGAAAAAATTCTTGCCAACATTAAAGATTCCAATGTTATCCGCCCACAAGACGCCAGCCGTTGGTTTGTGTATTTGATTCGGACCAGAGAAAGCCGCCAGATTGCGTGGAATTGGCTGAAAGAAAACTGGGCGTGGGTCGAAGGTACGTTTGGCGAAGATAAAAGCTATGATGATTTCATTCGCTATGCAGCTACGGCGCTACTGACAACCAGCGAACTTGACGATTTCCGACAATTCTTTGAACCGATGGAAAATATTCCAGCCCTAGCCAGAACGATTAAGCTGGGAATTACCGAAATATCAGCACGCGCTGAGTTGATTGAGCGAGATAAGGCGGACGTGCTCGCTGCTTTGCAAACAACACTGTGATATATTATGCCACATTTTTGACAAAATCTATTGACATTTTATACTATTAGTGATATATATATATTAGCTTTTGTTGACAGAACAAATGTTTTGTCCGAAAGCGCACTTTGACAAGTTGAGAGAGTTTATAAACCGGAGGTGAGATTTTGTGATATTTTAGAAACCTCATCTTCGGTCGCGCTATCCGGGCGCGTCGAATAAGTGTTTTTTAACACGAGCGAGCGTCCGCTCGGATGAGGAGAAAGTTTGACCATGTCTATCGCAGAAGGATATGAAATCGGAGCATACCTCCCACAGCCCATGGTAGGAGAGTCTATCTCTGAGGTGGCAGAGAGGGCAGTCTCCCTCGCAAACACGAAGAAGGTAACGACCTTTTTCGTATTCAACTACTCACGGCTCATCGTGGTAAGCCCCAACGCCACTATCGATGAGATTTGCGCATCCTACGAAGAAAAGACCTCCACGAGCAATGTGAAGGTTTACTTAGTCAAGGGAATGGTCCCATTCGGCGAGGACGATGACCTAAGCTGGCTAGGCTTCTTCGATGCAGCCGAAAGGGCCGTGTGGTACGGTGGCATGCAGCAAGGTACAGTGTGGTTCACGTACATGAACAGGCTGTTCTTAGTAGGTCTCGGTTCTACCGTAGATGAGGTTTGCGACCTCGGCCTCAACCTCGGCCTCTAGACACTGCTACACTAGCAACGAACATGGCGAGTCCGCAGAGGCTCCCAACTCTCTCACTTGTCATGTTCGCTCCATAGATGCGTGTCTATGCTGATGAGTCGGGAACGACGAAAGCGAACAATTTATTCCAACACCACACACTCTTCAACCACGGGCGGATTTCCATCAACAGAAATCGCCAGCATTTGCATATCACAGCTTTCATACTGCGCATTTTTGGCAATGAATATCTCTGCAGAAAAGCGCATTTGCTGCTGTTTTTTATTTGTAATTGCCGCCAAGCCGTCGCCGAAATTGTCATTTTTACGATATTTGACCTCTGTAAAATATAAAACATTATCTTTTTTACTAACAATATCAATTTCACAATATCGCGTCCGCCAATTCCGTTCTATAATCTCATGACCATCAGCCACCAACCAATCCGCCGCCGCCTGCTCACCTTTATCGCCAATTTGACGCGTCGTGTCTTTTTGCTGGTTTTTAGATTTTTTATCGTCAGACGCATTTTGCGAATTCGCCTCAACATTAGCATATTTAGCCAACGGCGCAAAACTCAACCGATGTAGCGGAGTTACGCCCAGATTATCAATAGCCGCTCGGTGCTTCGCCACTCCATAACCAACGTGTGAAGAAAAATCATATCCCGGATAAATATCATCCTGCTCCGCCATAAATTTATCGCGAGCCACCTTTGCAATAATCGACGCCGCCGAAACACTCGGAATCAGACCGTCGGCTTTCGCTATAATTGTTACATACTTTTCTAGCGGTGTACCCGCCAAAAAATTGACCGTCCCATCAATAATAATCTCATCAAACGTCGAGCCGTTTTTCCGACATTTCGCTTGAATTTCTTTGACTGCGCGCCGCGTAGCCAGTTTAAGCGCCTCGCTCATCCCTATTTCATCCAGCTCCTCAGCAGGAACCCAGCCCAACGCCCAAGCCGACGCTTGCTCGCGAATTTCCTCATCAAGCAATTCACGTCGTTTTTTGGTCAATTTTTTACTATCATCAAGCCCTTCAATTTCAGCGCCGCCCAAAACCACCGCGCCAATCACCAACGGTCCAGCCCACGCGCCGCGCCCGACTTCATCAATTCCCAGAATCACCCGACAATCTTCCCTTTTCCGTCATAAAATCCGCGATAATCCAGCCAATCCAAACTGCTGCCGCGCCTAATGTATTCGCCAAAATATCCCAATTTGTGTCGTCCAATTTTATGCTCGCCAAGCCCACCTTGACCATAAATAATTCCGCCAGTTCGTTAATGCAGCCCAACGCTGAAACTAAAGCAAATACTGAAAACGCCATCACCAACCAGTGCGCCTGCCATTTCATCGACGAAACCAAATACACCCAGAACAACCCCGTAAATAAACCGCCGCCCACAAAGTGCGTCGTAAAACTAGTGTCCTGTCCGTCAATTAACGGCGACGGCAAATACCAAGATATGAAAAACAACAAACACGCTACGTAAAGTAGCCCACGATATTTTTGCTCACTATCAAAGCCGTTTCTTCTCAAAACGTAAGGCGTCGCCACAGCTAAAGTCGTCGGAACAAGAATGGATATATAATGAAATATTGCCATATTGAGATTATAACACGAGAAAACCGCCTCAGATTAAGAGACGGTTTTAACAATAGACCAATTGACAATTACGCGTCTTTGTGGCGAGCTGCAACTTCAGCAGCCTTAGCG
>CAUTOA010000058.1:0-3364 GCA_963540205.1 uncultured Candidatus Saccharibacteria bacterium | reverse complement strand
TGGTACTTTTTTCTTCACAATATCTAGTGTAACAAATTTTATGCCAATAGAAATATCCCGCCAAGCGAGCTCTAGCCGAGGCTAAAGCCTCAGCGAGCTATTTCTAGGCGGGCGGGGTGCCCTTTGTGTTCGACTAAACCACGCGTCTGGCGGATATTTGTTGCTGTAAGCGACCTAAATATCCTAAGAGCGGCGATTTGAGTTAGCGATAGCTAACGTCTCTACAGTGTCTCGCTGCTCTTTGGAGAGCATTTTCTCGTAGGCCTTGGCGAGAGCCTCGGCCTCCTTCCTCCTGCGCTCGGATTCATCGAGCTTCTCCTGAAGCTCGACACATTCATCTAGAAGTTCGTCGATTGTGACGCTGTATACCTTAAGGCATACAGTCATCCTCTTGTTAAGGAAGAGGATCGTGTATACAAGCGTGACAGTAGACACGTAACCAACGATCGATAGCATCGACAGCTTCGACGGCACCAGCTCCGCTAGCGACGGGAGCTGGTGAGCTCCTAAGACGTAGGAGACGAAGACAAGCAGCAGCGGAAGTAGCAGAACTGCCAAAAAACATAATGAGTAAATTTTTTGGCTGCGTTCGTGTGACCTGATGTCGTCTGCAATGGCATTTGTCACACGGTTTACTTGCTTGTTCATGTTATCACCCCTTCGGTGATGTGATCGGTTTTTTACGACTAAAGGGCAACTTGCCCTGAAGACGAGCTTCGGGCGAAGCTAGCATTATTTATATCACACATGAATAAAAAAGTCAATATAATAAAAAATAGCCCCAGTTGGGACTTAATAATTTCCAATAAATAGTGCAAGCAGATGAAAATTAAGATTAGATGCCTGGCGTGACATCAGCCTTATATTAACGTCTGCTTGTCACTATTCAGTTATGCTGGCTAACCTGTTAAGGTAGGGTGAGAGGTGTACTTAGCACCTCGGTAATAACCTTCTTCTCAGGAGAGTCCATCTTTACGAAAACGTTCCCCTTAAGGGTGTCGTACCTCTACTACCCAGAAGTTGTAGTGAGTCCTGTTGTTCTTCATTTCGTACTCGTGAAGGCTAATAGTGCACCATGACCAGCCAGTCAGCTTATCGCTGAAGGTAGTTCCATTCTCACCGTGTTCCAGATCAAACCTTTTGTAGCTTAGCTTTGCAGAACATGACTTCACTTCAAAGCTAATGTGCGTCTCGTCGTATTCTCCCGACGAGACGTCATTAAAACCGTTGGGGTCGATGGAGGTGAGGTTGAGTTTGACGCCATATTTAGTAGATAAGGTAAAATCCGTCAGACGCTCCTTTTTTGTGTTGAGGTTTAAGATACGCTTCACGTCAGCAGTATTTAGTGCTGACGTTTGGATGCGACCCCGGAAATTGCCATCTTCAAAAAAATACGAAACCCCCAGTACGTGGACAGAAGTAAGATTTCCGGCGTCGATAAGGTATTTCTTAATGTATTTATCGCCGCACTCCTCATAGATATAAGATGCCATTTTGGCACCCCTTTCTCTTCTTCTCGCGGCGAAGTTGCCATCTTTGCCTTTCGACAAAGACTTCATCACCACATAGCTGGGCATGAAACGAGATTTCAATTGTCAATTACATATTCTCTCAACAACTAAAACCTCGCTTCATGCTTAAGTTTTCGTCTTAATCTAATCATCTGCTTGTCAAGGTGCGCTTTCGGACAAGGATTTACTCGACTTGTCGACAAAAGCTAATGTTATTTATATCACGCGATAGAAATTAAGTCAACATCGGGAGGAGATTAGTCAACTTTCTGTAAAATAATGCCCGTTCTGGCCGGCAAGTAGACTTTAAGATTGTGGCTATTATCAGCTGGGGAAGTGAAAAATCGGGAATTATGGTCTATTCGCTCCTGCCCGCCGAAGTTCTTGTCGTCGCTACTTAATGTCAACTTATAAGAGCCAGCTTCTGCGGGTACTGCGTAATCTGAGTGGGATTTGTCGGGTGAAAAATTGATAACAAATAAAAAGTCGCCATGCATAAAACTTACCATATGATCAGATTGACGAACCGTCAGGTGCTGAATGTCAGAATTGTCAATTTGCCTAATAATCTTCATTAGCGCCGCGTCAAAATCGCCCAACCATTGATATTTTAAGAAGCCGTTGTCGCGCAAATTCCATTGCCGACGAGCGTGCTTAAACGACCAATTATTGCCTTCACGCGGAAAATCAATCCATTCCGGATGCCCGAATTCATTGCCCATAAAATTCAAATAACCGCCGCCATGTAGTCCAGCGGTCATCAGACGAATCAGTTTATGTAGGGCTATTCCGCGTTCGGTCTTAAGATCTGGGTCAATTTTATCCATATGCCAATACATATTTTTATCAATCAATCGGAAAATCAGCGTTTTATCGCCGACGAGCGCTTGATCGTGGCTTTCGGCGTAATTGATGACTTTTTCCTCTGGCCGATGCGAACTCAAAGTGTAAGCCAATTGACCCAAATCCCAATCTTCATCATTTTTCTCTTTCAGGGTTTTTATCCATAAATCTGGCGCACCCATTTGCAAGCGATAATCAAATCCCAGCCCGCCATTTTTTGTCGACGTTACTAATCCAGGAAAGCCACTCATTTCCTCTGCAATTGTCGTGGCGTCAGGGTGAATGGCGTGAATTACTTCATTTGCCAATCTTAAATAAACGAGCGCGTCTTTGTCGACATTATCGCGGAAATAATCGTCATAGCTAGTGAAACTTTTTCCGAGTCCGTGATCGTGGTAAATCATACTAGTTACGCCATCAAACCTAAATCCGTCAATGTGATATTCGTCCAGCCACCAGCGACAATTGCTTGCCAAAAAATGCAAAACTTCTGGCTTGCCGTAATCGAATAATCGCGAATCCCATTCTGGATGATTTGTTGGCTTGAAATATTGTGTCGGATCGCCGGCAAAATTGCCCAGACCTTCGACTTCGTTTTTGGCGGCGTGAGCGTGAACAAGGTCAATGATGACGCGCAGTCCCATTCCATGTGCAGTGTCGACCAATTTCTTAAAATCGTCGGGCGTGCCAAATCTTGACGAAACCGCGAAAAAGTTGCTGACGTGATAGCCGAAGCTGCCGTAATATGGATGCTCGGCGATTGCCATAAGCTGAATGGTGTTATAGCCAGATTCCTTAATTCGCGGCAAAACCTCCGTGGTAAATTCACTGAAACTGGCAACTTTTTCTTCCTGGCTACTCATGCCAATATGCGCTTCGTAAATTAGTGGAACTTTTGGCTTGGGTGGGATTTTATATTGCCAATCATAGGGAGTTTTTGGCGACCACACGACCGCGGAAAAATCGACAGAATTTTCGTCCTGAACGACGTAATTTGCGTATGAAGGCAG
>CAUTOA010000057.1:0-3375 GCA_963540205.1 uncultured Candidatus Saccharibacteria bacterium | reverse complement strand
TCAAACAAGCTTCCAGCTCCCGCCGCTTTATATAAAGCATCTATCGCTAAGAGTATATCATTCTGAAGTGCTGGTTGGTTGTCAATATTCTTATCATAAAAATCCCGTAATGACTTCGGATAGTGTTCGTCGGGCGCATCGTACAGGAACGTATCCTGCAGTAGCTTCTTCTGTTTGGGTGAAATGTCATTAAAAAACTCTGAATGAAAATCATAAAACCATTCTAGACGAGTTTGTAATTCTAGATATCTATCATAGTTCATAGCTATATTATAATTCAGGGAATGACCCTTCTCCAAGTCTGAAGAGAGGAGTGTCCTTGGGGATTATCTTCCGCCTGCTCAAGGATGACTGTATTTTACTCTAGAGTAATTTTGCCTTGATTATTTATAGTTTTCTAAGGTCGATTACTTGCCAGTAAAATGATATAATTATATTAGTATGAAAGTTAGCTTAAATCTTATAAAACAATTGATTAATTTTGAGTTGCCGCCAGTTGATGAGTTGGTGTCGCGTGTCAATCAGCAACTTGGTGGTGTCGAGGAAGTGATTGACCTGAAAGCCAAATATGGTGGCGCGCGCATTGTGCGGGTTGTTGAGTGTGAAAAGCATCCGAATGCGGATCGTTTGAGCGTGACTAAAATTGACGATGGTGGCGTAGCGGACGTTCCAAGGGATGATAATGGTTACGTGCAAGTAGTTTGCGGTGCGCCGAATGTTCATGCTGATATGTGGGCAATTTGGTTGCCGCCAAAAAGCACCGTCCCAGCAAGTTTTGATGACGCCGAGCCGTTCGTACTGGATGCGCGACCGCTGCGTGGAATTCTAAGTCAGGGTATGCTGGCGGCGGCTGATGAGCTGGCGATTGGTACGGATCATGAGGGAATTATCGAGATCAATGAGCGTGATATTCCGGCGGGCGTTACGCTTCAGGCTGGCGCAAGTTTTGCGGAAGTGTTTGGACTGGACGATTACGTGCTGGAAATTGAGAATAAGATGTTTACACACAGGCCGGATTGTTTTGGGCAACTCGGTGTGGCGCGCGAAATTGCTGGCATTTTTCATCAGCAGTTTAATAGTCCTGACTGGTATAATGCTATTCAAGAATTCGCAGATAGCGATGGCTTAGAGCTTGAAGTGTTTAACGAAGCTAATGAGCTTGCGCCCGCATTCTCTGTGGTTGTTATAAAAAATGTAGATATTCATTCAAGCCCGTTGTGGTTGCAATGTCAATTAGTTGCAATGGGCGGAAAGCCAATTAACAATATTGTTGACACAACGAATTATGTGATGTTTATGACGGCGCAGCCGACTCACGCTTATGATTACGACAAGTTGCGCGGGCATAAACTCGGCGTGCGAATGGCGCGCGATGGCGAGAAAGTTGGTTTGCTTAATGGCAAGGAATATGAATTAACGGCTGACGATATTGTCATTGCTGACGGCGAAGGTGTGATTGGGCTAGCGGGAATTATGGGCGGCGCTGACATTGAAGTTTCGGCTGAAACGAAGAATATTGTCCTTGAATGTGCTAATTTTGATATGTACGCGCTACGTCGCACAGCTATGCGCCACGGAATTTTCACTGACGCTCTGACTAGGTTTAATAAGGGGCAGTCGCCAGCACAAATTGACCCTGTCTTAAAATGGTTAATTGGTATGGTTGGTGGTGAGCAAGCTAGTCCTATGCTATTTAAGAATCATTCTTCATTGCGACAAGTGTTGGTCGATGGTAAGCACTGGCACGGTGGATTGTTGATTCCTAAAAGGTTTGTCGAAGAGCGTCTGGGTGTTGACTTTGCCGAGAATGAGATTGAAGCACTACTAAAGAATGTTGAATTTATCGTTGACGATGGTAATAAATATGGCGAAGCTGGCGTGATGGTTTACAGTCCATTTTGGCGAACTGACCTTGAACTACCGGAAGATATCGTTGAGGAAGTTGGGCGATTATATGGCTTTGATAGATTGCCGCGCCATTTGCCAGAGCGAAGCATTAAGCCTGCGCCGAAGAATGAGCGTCGTGAATTGAAGCAGAGAATTCGCCAAAGTTTGTCGCGAGCTGGAGCGAATGAAGTTTTGACGTATAGCTTTGTTCATGAGCGAGTTTTGAAAAATTCCGACCAAGACCCGAGCCGTGCGTATCGCTTGAGTAACGCGCTTAGTCCAGACTTGCAATATTACCGAATTAGCATTTTGCCGAGTTTGTTGGATAAAGTTCACGCCAATATAAAATCTGGACATGACGAATTTGTGCTGTTTGAAATTGGCAAAATTCACGATAAGAAATTAGGATTTAACCATGAGAATTTGCCAATTGAAAAGACTTTCATTGACGGAGTTTATGCGAATAAAAAACCTCAAGTTGGCGCGCCGTTTTACAAGGTGAGGAAAATTGCTGAAAGGTTGATGAAAGATTTGAGCATTGAGGTTGATTTTGTGAAGATTGCGGAATCTGACAGCGACGTTCCAGCGCCGTTTGATGCGAAACGCAGCGCTTGGAGCGTGGCGAAGAATGGCGACAATTTGGGAATTGTTGGCGAGCTAGTTTCGTCTGCCCGACGCAACTTCAAATTGCCAGATTACACCGCGGCGTTTTCTATTGACATTGAGAAATTGCAGGAAAATCTGAGTAAAAATCAGGGCTATAATTACCAGCCGTTAAGTCGTTTTCCATCGACCGCCAGAGATATTTCATTGAAAATGGATTCGAATGTTGATTATGCGAAGGTTTATGCTTGCGCCGAAGAAGTTGCTAAAAAACACGGTGAGTTACAAATTGACATAACGCCGATTGCGATATATCAGCCAAAAAATGACGATTCGACAAAAACTGTAACTTTGAATGTAAAGTTTACGAGCGCCGAGCGGACGTTGGAAGATAAAGACATTACGCCGATTATTGAGGAGATTGCCGCGATGGCTGCGGAAGAATTCGACGCCGCTCAGGTTTAATGTGATTTGTTGCGCTTGATAAAAATTGCTATAATTGAAAGGTAAATAAAGGAGGAATATGGCAACTACAAAAGGCCAGAGAATAGGTATTTGGGTTATTGCCGGCATGATGTTTTTGGGGACCGTTGGCGGATTTGTCGCTATGATGGTAGCACCTGGAAATGAAGCCAAAGACCAAGCCGCGCTTAAGAAAGCTCAGGATGAATACACTAAGGCTACTGACGAACGGAAAAAGAAAGTAGAGGCTCAGGCTAATGAATTGAGCCAAAAATATTACGGCAAGTTTTCTGAGTTTAGCTCACGAGTTGGCGCGTTTGAAGCTGGTGATGTGAAAGAGCTTGTTAAGGAAGATTTGGTCGAGGGCGAAGGCGCTGAAGTTAAGGATGACACCAAGTTGGCTGTTTATTACATTGGCTGGAA
>CAUTOA010000056.1:0-3468 GCA_963540205.1 uncultured Candidatus Saccharibacteria bacterium | reverse complement strand
GGCTCGCTCCACCAGTTCTTTCCCATGATAACTCCTTCTGGAGTCGGGCAGAGAAAATAAATCCTCCGCAAAACGGTGCGTCGATTTGACGCAAGCTAACACACGTTGTGAAAGCTAATATATATATATCAATAGTAGAATAAAATGTCAAGCAATTTTGTCAAGAATATATCACAATAATAATGTCATCTCTGTTAAAAAAGGAGATTTTGTGTCTTTTAAAATAACGTTAATTGCTCGGTTGGTAAATCCAGCTCAATTTCTCTGTCAACTTTTTGCGCCCGATAGCCAATAAGCTTTTTGATATTGTAAGCCAGCAGCTGACCGTCGTAATCAGTGATGACAATTGAGCCGATGACACTGCGTACGTGCCCGACTAATTGACTGTAATCCTTCATTAAAACGACACGTGATAAATCAACACCAGCGGTTTGAAAATAATCTTCGCAAGGAATTAGCTTGTATTCTGGAAATGACACGCCAATTTTCTGTTCAATTTCAAGCAATTTTTGTTGCAATTCCCTTTCGCCAATCGCACGGTCAAAAGGTTGTTTTATCAACTCCAGCTTTTTGTAAACTGGCAGAGTTTCAACTACTCCGTCCAGCTTGGAAATTTTCGCCTCGTATTGCCTGGCGATCAATGCTGAAGAAAACGTTTCTAATTTTATAGCTAATCGCGCTCCCTGCTCCAACAATCTTCGAATTCCGCGCTCTTCTTGCGAGATTCCAACTTTTATGACGTTCGGCGCGAAGTACGCCAAGTAAACAAAGTGCGGATTTTGATTGATTTTTTCTTGTTGGGCGGAAACCGAATTGGCATTGTAAAATGCTGGATTGAAGCCGGTTTTGTCGCGGCATTTTAGGCAATTTTCATACTTTTCATCAACTGTGGCGTGATCTGGGCAGATTTGGCTACAGCGATTCTCAAAATCCACCCAACCCGCGCAATATTTAACAGAAAAATCGAACTTAAGAGATAAATCTTGCCCGAATAATTCATGACGCTCAATTTTATCGCCAACTTGACATTCGACGAATGGCTTATTGTCAGCGTTAAAACTGGCGTAACTGAGCAAAAACTCGCTCGGTAGCATAATATTTACAATGCAGCTTCGACTGCAGCCCAAGTTGCGTCAGGATTGTCTTCAGGGATGATGATTGTAACTTGGTCGCCAACGTTAATTCGGAAGTAAGTTACGCTAGCAAGCAAAATACGATATTCGCGACCGGAAGCCTCGACGTAGTAAATTCCGTCGTGCTGAACAAGCGTTCCGATGACTTGCTTTCGCGGTACAGGGCCAATTTGCTTATAAATAAAGCTGCCATCTTCGGCGATTGTCAATTTCATCAAGTCGCCCTCAACCAGTTTCGACTTTGAAGCGTAGTTGGCTGGGATTGGGTAATTTTTACCATCCGGGCTGAGCATCATTTGTCCGTCAAATACGCCTTCAATAATCTTTCCTGCTACATTATCTGACGAAGTTTTTGGCGTGACAACTTGACCATCGTCGCCAATAATACTAATCAATAATTCTTTTGCGGCAGCCAAATTGGTCTCCGCCTCTTGAATAAGTGTCCTCAGACGCTTAATTTGCTTTTCTGGTAATTCAGACATGGTTCTCGCAATTCCTTTGTCTATTTTTTATAATACTTAACTAATATATAGCATATCCTTACATTTATATCAAGTCGCCTTATCTATTTTTTAACCAATTTTCCACAGCGCTATAAGATATGAATAAAAAAGTGTTGCAAATTTTACTCTTGAAATTGACGTGTGGTTCGTGATATTAAGATTGGCGACATAAAAATCACCGCCCAGAGCGGACGGTGATTAAACGAAACAAATTGGCGTTATATAACAAATTATGAAAGCTCGACAGTAGCGCCAGCGTCTTCCAAAGTTTTCTTTGCAGCTTCAGCTTCGTCCTTAGAAACTTTTTCCTTGACTGGTGCTGGAGCGCCGTCAACGATAGCTTTTGCTTCACCTAGACCTAGGCCAGTGATTTCCTTAACAGCCTTGATGACTGCAACCTTCTGAGAACCAGCATCTTTCAAAGTAACTGTGAACTCAGTTTTTTCGTCAGCAGCGGCAGCGTCACCACCAGCGGCTGGACCAGCAACAGCGACAGCTGCAGCAGCTGGCTCGATGCCGTATTCTTCTTTAAGATGATTTTTCAATTCGTTAACTTCTAGAACTGTCAATTTTACAAGTTCTTCAGCCAATTTCTTAATATCAGCCATTGATATTCTCCTTTATTATTATATTGTTGCGATGAATGCAACGTTACTAGTGTTGATTGCTAAACTTAAGCAGCAGCTTTGGCTTCGATGCCGTCCAAAAGTCCGTGCAAATTGCCACCAAGTGCGTTGACTGTGTCGTGTACTGGTGATAGCAATTGTGATACCACTTGAGCAACGAGTTGGTCTTTGCTTGGTAGACCTGCCAATGCTTTAACGTCAGCTTCGCTAATTGCCAAGCCTTCGCCTGAGAAGCCACCTGCAAGTTGTAATGCTGGATGTGTTTTTGCAAACGTATCCAATACCTTTGCTGGCATAACTTCATCTTCGGCGCTTACAGCGTAAACCAATTGACCAACCAATAAGCTGGTGTCGGTTTCTTTGTAAGTGTCGATTTCCTGAAGAGCTACGCGTACCAAGCGGTTTTTAACCACCTTGATAACAACGCCAGCTTCGCGAGCTGCCTTGCGTAGTTCTTGTAGGTCGGCAACGGTAAGAGTTTGATATCGAGCAAAAGCCGTACCCTTAGCGCCTTTTAATAGCTCTGTCAGTTCAGCAACCAAAGTTTGTTTTTTATCGCGTGAAATTGCCATAAAAATCCTTTCTTTGATTGAGTTAATTTGTTATGCGCCAATTTGTTAACGTGCGGTAATGGAGAATCAAAAAACGTCTTTGATTCTCGCACTACCAAAGACGTCAAATAAAACTGTTAGTTTCATCCCTCGGTGGCATTTTTATACTTGTTTTACGTCAAGTCGCCACTGTCTTTGGTAATGTTCCAGACCATTGTAGCAGAAATGACAACGAAAAACAAGAGTTATGGTGATTATTTTCCAGCCGATTCAATCGCCTTGTCTATCGCTTTTTTACCTAATCGTAATATTTCTCGGCGCTCATGCGCAGACTTTCCTCCTCGTACTCCATATTCTGCCAATTTTGGATGATTAAGGGCGTCTTTCAAACATTGCTTTAAGACTGGACATTTTTGACACATATTCTTAGCTCGGCGGGTAGGTTCCGCTCTTAGTCCCCTTTTTGGATTATTTGGGTTTTCCTGGAAAAATAGGTAATTAGCTTCCTTGGGAGGTAGTTTAGTGCATTCGGCGCCATCTCGCCAATAGTCGCCTAAATATGAATTATGTGATTCTGGCATTCTGATATTTTACAATAATAACGTAATAAAATCAATAGGTGTCTATGTCTAGCCAAAGAGAAAACCCGCTCCGT
>CAUTOA010000055.1:0-3483 GCA_963540205.1 uncultured Candidatus Saccharibacteria bacterium | reverse complement strand
CAGACCCTGAATATGGCGCTGGAGGATAACTGGAGAAATCAACTAAATCATTATAAATAGTCCGTCGATGCAATTCTCCATTCTTCAAAAAGTATATGACTATCTTTTTATACTTCGGCTGCTGAGTCTTATTTGCACTACAATCAAACTTTGGAGTTCTTAGATATACAATCTCCCTAGAATCAGCGCCTCGTCCCATATTTGTAGCATATTGGAGTAGTATAAGTGAGTTCTTTTCGGGATCGGTGATGGCACTACTTGAATATGGATTACTTCTATATCCCCACTCTCTAGGCGTCGCACTAGGGAAATTTTTATCAGTAGCAAACGTATCCTCCCCGTCATAACTACTCACCTTAAAGCGCGAAGCTTGACGCACATCAGTTTCAATTGCGTCCATGGAATTGTGCATATTTCGGCTAATCTCAACCTTCGCCTTGCTGATAGACGCACTTTGGTTTGCTGAAATTAACATCTGGCTAAACACGCCGACGACCATTGCAATGATGACCATCACCATCGCTAATTCGACTACAGTAAAGCCCCCCTCATTAGAACGCCACATACGTCGCATGTACCACCTTCTTTCCGCTACCTACGCCAGAGCTTGGCAATCCATATTCTACAATAGACTCCACCTTAATCGGCATCCCCAGACTAACTGTTCCACTCTTACATCCGTATGGCGCTGATGCATATACTTGCTGCCTAACCACCCCGGGCAGCCCATCGACATTACCCGTACTACTCATAACCGAATATCTGGAGCCCGGGGTTCTAGTGCTCGGAGGAGGATCTACACACTTAAACCACGACGGAGCGGAGTCATTCGCGTAACGACGCATATTATTATACGCCAGAAGACTTGCTTTATTATGCTGAGCGCTTAAAACCGATATCTGGCTAACTTGCGCTTGCATACTTAATATAACGACCATGAAAATACCAATAACAACCAGAGTAACCGCAACTTCGACGATAGTAAATCCATCGCTTTTTCCCGTTAATCGCGCCATATGCTATTCACCTTTTTTTCCGACCCCGTCGAAAATTCCTTATATATAATGTTATATTTCACGCAAGTTACCGCCGCCACGTCAGCTATAGGACCAGAAGTCGGCTTCGTACAATCTCCATCGTCTATGTTTGCCGCCTCGTACAACAATTCGCCGTTACTACCGCCAGCCCAATCACCACGACTACATTTAATCATTTCTTTTTTTAATGAATCACTTCCTACAATTGACGAAAAACTCTTAATAAGATCAGCACAGGAAGGATATTCGTGTCCAATAGAGCTTACATTTTTATATTTGTAATATCGTTCCAACCTCAAGGACAGCTCAGATACATCAGCTTTTTGCTCCTGGTCTCTAGTCAAGTTCAAAAATCTTCCGCCACCAACAAACGCAATACTAGCCAAAATCGACACAACCACAATAACTACTGCCACTTCAACTATCGTATAGCCACCCGTCCCACGATTCATATCAATATTGTAGCGCAAATCTACAAAAAAGCATATGCTTATTGTCGGGAAAGTTCTAGCGGCTCTTGCTCAATTTTTATACCGAACTTGTCAAAGATAATTTGCACAATTTCCTCACGAATCGCCGCCAAATCATCATATCCCGTTGCCGAATCGTTCACGAGCACCAACGCGTTCTTTTCGTAAACTCGCATACCGTGACTGCGATAGCCCCTTAAGCCAGCCTTATCTATCAACCAACCTGTCGGGATTTTATATCTTCCGTCAGACATTGCATAATTTGGAATGTCGCTATATTCTCTTTGCAATTCTTCCAATTTCCATTTTTCAACCAGCGCATTTTTGAAGAAAGAGCCCGCACTTGGTAATTCCGCTGGGTCTGGCAATTTTTCCGAACGAATATTAAGAACTGCCACGCGAATCACCGATAAATTGACCTCACGAATATCATTCTCGTCAATATATCTCTGTAAAGAGGCATAATACGGCGGTTTCGGCTCTGCTTTATTTAGTCGCAAAGTAATATTCAGAATGCAATATCGTCCTTTTTCCTTACCACGAAAAATGCTATTTCGATAAGAAAAATCACATTCGTCAGCGGAAATAGTTATAATTGTGTCGGTTTTTGAATCGTAAGCCTCCAGACTAATCAACGTGTCAGCGATTTCTTGACCGTACGCCCCAACATTCTGGACCGGCGCAGCTCCAGCCGTTCCGGGAATTCCCGACATAGCCTCAACTCCCTGAAGTCCAAGCCCAATAGCCTTCTCAACAACCTCGTCCCAGACTTCGCCCGCACCAATTTTTACATCAGTTGTTTCGTCAGTTTCAGAGATAACCTCAAAACCTTTGATCTTATTCAACAGTACGATTCCTTCAAAAACCTCGTCATGTGTAATCACATTACTGCCACCGCCCAACACAAAAATCGGCAAATTTTCCTTTCGGGCATTACGATATAGCGACACAACATCACTAGCAGAATCCGCTGTCGCCATATAGCGAGCCTCACCTCCCAATTTCATAGTCGTGTATTGTTTCAGTGATATATTAGTCATAACATCCATACGTATAGTATATCATTTTACTCAGCCGTCATCTATGATATAATAACTTCATACGCACCCGTAGCTCAGCGGATTAGAGTACTTGGCTTCGAACCAAGGGGTCGCAAGTTCGAATCTTGCCGGGTGTACCATTTTATTGCATTAACAAAACACACGCCCCGTTAGCTCAACTGGATAGAGCGTTGGTTTCCGGTACCAAAGGTTGCAGGTTCGATTCCTGTGCGGAGTACCAGATTAACCCGTTATTGTGACGGGTTTTAATTATAACTACTATTTGCTTGCTTTTTATATTAAATAGTGGTATAAATAGGATCATGATGGAGACTAACGAACAAAGGCCTATAAATGACTTCCCTAGCGTAATGGAAGCCGTTCTAAAAGCAATACGCGAGAAAGATTTCGAGCAGGCGGCCATATTAGCCTCCCTGGCTTATAATTTGGCGCCAAACTTATCCGAACAAGCCCGTGCTGCTCGTGATTTAAGTGCCGCCTACCGCCATCAAGGCGACTACGATGAATCCGAAAAATGGGCTACTGAAGCAGTGGAGCAACACAAAGCTTTGGTCGAAGAAGAAGAGAATCGCAGTACACTACGTGAACTAGGCGCGAGCGTCGCAACGCTCGGAACCCTGCAGCTGCAGCTTATCGTAACAGACCCTTCTTATGATAATCAGGAAAACTCTCAACGGGCAACAGAAAATCTAAGCAAAGGCCTGCGCTATATTGAAGAGTCTCGCAAGCATGCTACCGACAAGGACCGCAAGATTGACCAATACGACATTAACTTTACTGCTCGTACAGGCTTCGCTGAAGCGCTGGCTGGCGATACAAAGAGGAGTCTGGCACTGGGCGCAAGAGCTGTGCGGTTGGCGTTTTTGTCTGAATCACCAAAGATTGACACTTCAAATCCAAATATGGCAGTCGAAG
>CAUTOA010000054.1:0-3539 GCA_963540205.1 uncultured Candidatus Saccharibacteria bacterium | reverse complement strand
TCCATAAAACTTGCATGTTCGGTCATAATTAACCGGAATCCATCCGTAACTGGAGTCAGAGGAATAAACTGAGCAACACTTCGCAGCCATTCTGGAAATAGGTGAAGTGGAAAAAACGTACCAGATAAAAACATCATCGGGAAAGAGATTAAGTTACTTAATGACGATGACTGATCTTCGTTCTCTGACAACCCAGCAATTAATAACCCCACACCCACAGTCATAAGTGCAGACAATACAGACATCATTACAAATAACGCCCAATCACCTCGCATATTAAAGTGGAATATCAACGTCCCAGCGATAACCATCATCACCAAACTAAGCAAGGAAATCGTCGTATAATGAATTGCCGTGGAGATGATTAACTGACCCGAAGTAAATGGCGCCGCACGTAACCGACGATATAGACCACGTTTCTTTTCAGCCGGTATTTGGTTAGATAGACCAAAAATACCCATACTCATCAAGCTGAAAGTCAATAGTCCCGTAAACATGTAGTCAAACGATTTTAATTGCTCATCACCAATCGCTTTACCAACAGCTTTAAGCGGAGCTTCAGGTTGACCCATCCGACTATTGATACTATTGGTAATCTGATTCATCACTGCCACCAACGCGCCGCCTGTTTGCTCAGAACCTTTGGAGTAAATAACATTCATAGTGCCTGTTGGAATAGGATGATTACCATTATTTTTTATCGCGCCAAAATCACTTGGAAGCTCAATAATACCGTTAAGCTCCGACCGCTTCATCTTTTCACGTGCGTCATTCATATCTTTAACGTCTTTAATTTTGAGAATCGAATCCTTCGAATTTTCTTTGGCATTTTTAACGAAACTTTTGGCAAATTCCGTCTGCGAATTGTTGACAATTGCAATATTAAAACTGGTCGAATCATTACTAAAAACCGACCCGAACACTAATAGAAAAATCAGCGGAAAAAGGAAGGTGAAGAATAGCGCCATTTTATCTCGGACGAAACGCTTTTGTTGAGCGCGAACTTGCCCGAATATTCCAATCCAATATTTTTTCATATTAATCCCGAATTGCCTTTCCTGTTAAATCAATAAACACGTCCTCTAAGTTGGCCTGCTCGACAACTTGTTCCTTCTTAAAACCGCGCGCCAATAATTGCTGGATGAGATTATGCGGCGTATCAATTGTGATAATCTTACCGCTATCCATAATTGCCAGACGATCACACAATAATTCCGCCTCGTCCATATAATGCGTCGTCAAAAGAATCGTAATTCCCTCGTCGCGAATTTCCTTAATCAAATCCCACAAATTTCTACGCGCCTGCGGATCAAGCCCAGTGGTCGGCTCGTCCAGAAACAACACTTTCGGATTATTTACCAATGTCGAAGCAATCGCAAAACGCTGTTTTTGACCGCCAGAAAGTTGCTCGACGTAATTCTTAGCCTTTTCTGTCAACTGAACCTTAGCAAGCAGCGCCTCAGTATCAACTGTCCGACCATATAAACTACCAAACATTTTCAATTGTTCACGCAAAGTCAGCTTATCATAAAAAGCCGTCGACTGAAGTTGAATACCAATTATATTCTTAATGTCCTTAGGTTTCTTAGCGACATCTATACCGTCAATTGTAGCCGTACCGCCATCAATTGACCGAAGCGCTTCCAACATTTCCAACGTTGTTGTTTTGCCCGCGCCGTTAGGACCAAGAATCCCAAATATCTCGCCCTTTTTAACTTCAAACGACACGCCGTCGACCACGTTATTTCCATCATAAGTTTTAACGAGTTTATCGACTTTTATAATTGGCTCAAGTTCCACTCCGTAGACTCCTCTCTGTTGTAAATTATAGTAAAACCGGTCTTCACTTATCATCAATTATAACAAAACCAAAATACTAGTGCTATACTTATAGCATGCGCATTCAGAGAAAAAAAGCAAAACCAAAATCGAAAAAACTATTTATTATCATACCGTTTTTGATATTGCTATTTTCGGCAGGGCTATTTGGGATATATTTTCTCAATCAATCACACTCGCGACAAACGACTGCGCTATCTGACGAAAAGTATTATTTTGCCGATTCGAAATATTCTGGCATTCGTTCAAAGTTCGTCACCAGAGATAACAAACGGGAAAAAGTTTCAATTGAATATCCGATCACGGAAAATGAAAAGATTAATCGCTTAATTAGCGAGTCGATTGATAAAATTGATCGCGATTTTCAAAATACGGTTTTACTGGCGACAGTTTTTGATAAGCCAATGACCGAAACAATTAGCTATCAAGTCACGCACAACACTTCAGAAGCGCTGTCAATTGTCGTCAATATTAAGCAGGATATGAACGGCGCACATCCAGCATCAATGACGCAATTTTGGACTTTCGACAAAAAATCTGGCGAAGTTGTCGGCTTAGCTGATTTTACAGAACAGTCCGATGAAGCCGCCGAAGCAATCATATCCGCTGCCAAAAATAGCATTTCTCAGACCATAAAACAGCGCCAACAGTCAGAAATTGACCTGAACGAAATCATAAATAAAGAAGCTTTGTCTAATTTCATTATCACTAATAACGGCAATTCATTGGCTTGGCCATTCGGTCAGGCGTCGCTACTGCCATCATCTTACGGTGAATTGACAATTACCGTGCCAATTTCCTCCATCTCTAAATATCTGCAAAACCCAACGGCAAGAAAATTCGCCAACATTCCCAAACCTGCAGAAAAACCAAAACCAGCGCCCACAGCTCCAACACCTACCGTCGCAAATAAAACAATTGCTCTAACTTTTGATGACGGACCCGGGCCGTACACCGAAAAACTGTTGGATATATTAGATAAGTACGACGCCAAGGCGACATTTTTCCTAATCGGCAGCAAAGTTTCAGCACACACCAACACGTTGCGCCGCATGCAGTCGCGCGGACATCAATTAGGCAATCACTCTTGGTCACATCCAGAGTTAAATAAGGTTTCAGCAGAGCAACTCGCCAGTGAAATTGACCAGACAAATAACGCCATAAAACAAGCCGTCGGCACCAAGCCTAATATCATACGTCCACCATACGGCGCGTTTAATCGGGCGGTTTTGGAGCAATTCCGTCAGCGCGGAATGTCGGCGGTTGTTTGGTCTGTCGATACGCGCGACTGGGCTGATCGTAATAGCGAAATCGTCTGTTCAAGGGCTGTCGCTGGCGCTCGCAACGGAGCTGTGATTTTAATGCATGACATTCATCCGACATCCGTGAATGCCGTTCCTTGTATCCTTAACTCACTCAAACAACAGGGATATTCATTCGTAACGGTACAAAATTTAATCGGCGATATGACACCGGGCGCCGTTTATCCGTAAACTTAATCAATATCAAATATCTTATACTTTGAAGTTGCACCGCGCACTAATTTAATTTTGGAAGACGCAACCTTAAAATGTTTTGCCAATAACTTAATAGCCGCCGCGTTGGCTCGACCTTCAATTGCTGGCGCTTTGACATAAACCGTCAATGTGTCATCGTCATTTTTCACAACTTCCTCACGATGGCGAGAGTTTGGTTTAATG
>CAUTOA010000053.1:0-3631 GCA_963540205.1 uncultured Candidatus Saccharibacteria bacterium | reverse complement strand
GTTTTAATTCCCCGCCCTGAATCCGAAGATCTAATTTCATTGTTCTTAGAACTGACCGCCAGTGAAATTGTCGAAAAAGTTTTAATTGACGTTGGTACAGGATCTGGCTGTCTGGGAATTACTGCCAAATTAGAGAGGAGCAACTTGTCGGTAATTTTATCCGATATCAGCAAACCAGCCTTAAACATTGCAGAGAAAAATGCGAACGCCTTAAATGCGGACGTCCATATTCAACAGCAATCATTACTTAATGGCCAACTCAAACCAGTCGACTATATATTTGCTAATTTGCCTTACGTTGACAAAAATTGGGACGTGTCACCAGAACTCCAATACGAACCAGAAATTGCGCTTTTCGCCAAAGACGAAGGATTGAAGTTGATATTGCAATTGATCTCACAAGCACCACGATGTCTCACCTCAGAAGGTTTATTGTTTATTGAGGCAGACCCCCAGCAGCACAATAGAATAATTGACGAAGCCGTGAAAAATGGTTTTGTAAAAGAGAGAGTTCTCAATTACATCCTGGCCCTGCGTTTCACTGGCGCCCAAAATTAAATTACTACAGAATTTAAGAACACTAGCATCACTAAGATAATTCCGATAGTAAGAATCACCGGAGCGGATATGTCTGAAAATCGAATGGCTTTGTGCTTGTTGTAAGATTGGTAAGCTTTACTGGCGACGAGCGAGAATAGCAATAAGATTATCGTAACCTGTGAAACGCCGCCAAATAATGACTTTCCGTAACTGTAAGTCCAATAATACGACAGCCAACCCAGCTCAGCAAAGACGAGTCCCCAGATTGCCGAAAGTAAAACCGTTTGTTCTTCGTCATAACTGTGTAGGAAATGACGCGCAGAACTATAGCCGATCAAGAACATCAGAATAACAACTACAGAAACTGGCCACTCGTACGACACCACCATCAGCGCAGTTACGCCGACGAAAATAGCGATCAACGACTGCATGGCGACCTGCCAGCGCTTAGACATCGGCTTAATCACAACTAGCCAAATTGCATATAATACAGCCAAAGCTACGCGGAAATAAAATACCGACGTAGGTAGATACATCAGACCAACAACGCCAATTCCAACCGTTAAGTCAACCAAGTTAGCCTGAATGTTTGCCCACCAAAAACGCGGACGAACAGCAATTATGCGCCATTTACTCAGCACAACAAGCGCTAACGCTGGAAATGGGGTCTGAAACGCTTGAGCAATAACAAGCAATGCCGCCGCCAAGCCGATATTTAAGACATAGTAAGCTAATTCGCTCCAAAACGTTCTTCGCTTAACAGTTTTCAGTAACTCCATAACTTATTCTATTATACCAAATTATGAGCCAGTTCCCACAACAACGATAAATTGCGCGTCAACATTCAAATTATACTTCGAAGAATCTGACGAAACTGAACCGTACAGCTCCTTAAATTTGTCTTTAGTGGCGGTTTTTTCTTTACCGGACGACAATTGATACACTTGAGTTTTTACAACCCTTTCATCGTTTGGAACATTACCGACATGAACAACTTTCATACCTAGTTCCGTCAACTTATCCGCTTCTTTCTGCGCTGCACCAGCCACACCAGAACCATTCAAGACAGCAACCGTGGCTTTTTCCTTAGACAATGGTGTTGCGTAAATCTCAGACTTTATATAAGAACGAATATCACTATAATCATACAATCCCGCAGCTGGCTGAACTATGCTTGCGCCACCTGCTGTGCCAGTAGTCATAAGTACATTATTTTCCTCCACAAAGCTCAATCTGTGAATATCAGATTCTTTTATCTCCGAGCCAAGGTTCATAATTGTACGGATTTCTTTCGTATCAATGTTTGTGCGCAAGTTTTTGCCCATGGCATCCATCAGAGATGTAACCTTACCAAAATCAGTCAGCGTTCCCGTGGAAGTAGCTTTGTTTTTAAGTGCCATCATAACCAACTGCTGGTTTTTTTCTCGGTCAAAGTTAGATTGTTCCAATCCGTAAGTTGGCGCCACCAAACCACGCGCTCGAGAGAACCACATCGCTTTTTCGCCGTCCATTTCGTGCTTACCGTTAGTTAATTGCATATAGTGACCTGTTGGACATCGTTCGCGACGTTGCTGATAATTCAATTCCTTCGCTCGGCACATCCAGTCCATACTTGGATCAAGAATTCCCCGCGGATCACGACTCTGTACGTCAACGGTAACTCCGCCGACCGCATTGACAGCATCACGAATCACCGCAGTATTAATATGCGCCACGTACTGAATATCCATGCCGAATATATCGCCGATGAATTTCTTAGTTTTATCCATTCGTTCAGCTTCTGCCTGCGCGCTATCGCCATTGTTCACACAGCCAAAATATTCATTGATTTTACCAGCGTAGCCAGAATTACACGCCATGCCAAATTTTACATACAAGTCACGCGGAATGCTAAACATATATGCATCCTTCTTTGTCTGATTGACGCTAAGAATCATCATTGAGTCGGTTAATGTCGCACCTGGATGGTCCGGATCATCATCTGTTGTACCTAAAATCAGCACATTACTTCTGCCATAAGCATCCTCTTTCAGCTTCTGCTGCGAAAACAATCCTAAGATTCCGCCGTTATGGAACACCGAGTTCATCGTCTGCCATAATTTTAATAGCAGCCAGCCAGCCGCAATTGCAATAATAATTCCGATAATCGCAAAAATAATCCTGGTAATTAACTTTTTCTTACGCTTCTGCTTACGCTCCTGCCGATGAGAAGGCTTGGTGTTTTCATCAATTGCCGCCAACGATTCGCTAATATTCTGCTTTAATTTATTAGCAGAAGTTGGTTGCTGAATATTCCTTGTCGCATTATTCGACACTTGCGGACTATCTTCGTTACTACGAGGATGCCCGAGCGTAGTCGTTTTTTTGCTAGTAATTTCCCCCAACGAAGTTCGCTGTGGTCGCTTGGCGACAAATCCGTCCATCGACTGTTTGCGTGGTTTCATATCTATTGATTATAACACACAAAACGCTTATAATTGAAACAATGGACGCTACTTTTATGGATCGTCATCCGAAATTACAAGATGGCCTGGGAATGGTCATTTTCGTTGTTGGCGTGGTGATTGGTACACTTTTATTGAACACTTTTGTATTTCAAACTTTCAATGTTGAAGGCGCCAGTATGGAAACGACGATGTACACCGGTGATCGTCTGATCGTCAATAGATTGCCCGTCACTGGTTCAAAATTGCAGAATAAAAATTACATCCCGAAGCGCGGACAAGTAATTGTGTTTAAGAATCCGAATTTTAACGCCTCGACAGGCAAAGATGAATATATTGTTAAGCGTGTAATCGCCTTTGCTGGTGAGCGAGTTACTGTGAAAAACGGTACCGTAACTGTTTACAATACAGAAAACCCCGACGGATTTAACCCTGACGCCTCAGTCAATAAAAATGAGCCAGGACAGCCTACTTCTGGAGATGTCGATACGACCGTGCCAGAAGGCACGATATTCGTTATGGGCGATCACCGCCAAGGAAGCTACTCTTGCGACTCCCGAAACTGTATGGGACCAATCCCCCTCTATGACATCGTCGGACCAGTTAGCCTACGAATATTCCCATTCAATAAAATTCGCTCGTTCTAA
>CAUTOA010000052.1:0-3638 GCA_963540205.1 uncultured Candidatus Saccharibacteria bacterium | reverse complement strand
CCGTCCGCAAATTTCTGCATCACTTCAGCTTTTTCTTCGGCAGGAAGCTTTCCGTGCAACAGTCCAACTCGACGATGGCTGAAAATAGTCTTGGACAATTTATTATATTCCGCCTCCACCGATTTCTTATCATTATCTGGATTATCGTCAATCAACGGACAAATAACGTAAGCTTGGCGACCTTTGGCTAGCTCATTTTCAATCGATTCGTAAAGCTTCGGAGCTGACGCCGGCGACCAAATCTTAGTCTGAATCGGCTGGCGACCAGAGGGCAACTCGTCCAGAATAGAAATGTCCAATTCTCCGTACAATGTCAGCGCCAGGCTGCGCGGAATCGGCGTGGCGGTCATACTTAAAAGATGCGGCATAAAATCAGACTTTTCCAATAAAGCCTGTCGTTGCTTCACGCCGAATCGGTGCTGTTCGTCAATCACCGCAAATCCCAATTTATGATACGTAACTTTTTCCTGAATTAGCGCGTGCGTGCCAACCACAACGTCAATGTTACCGCTAGCCAAATTATCCAATAATTGACTGCGCGCCGCACCTTTGACGTGACCCGTCAGAAGTGCAACAGACACACCAAATGGCGACAATAACTCGTCAAGCGTCTTCGCGTGTTGCTGCGCCAAAATCTCCGTCGGCGCCATAATTGCCGTCTGAAAACCAGCCTTCGCCACTTCCGCAGCCACCAATCCCGCAACGACAGTTTTTCCTGAGCCAACATCTCCTTGTAATAACCGATTCATCGGATTATCAGACTCCAAATCTTGCAGAATTTGCCACGCAGCTCGGCGCTGAGCGTTCGTCAAAGGAAACGGCAATTGATCGACAAAACTCTTCACGACCGACTTATTAAACGGAATCTTCCAGCCTGTTAATCTGGTTTGTTCTTGCTTGTTAAATTGTGCCGCCAATATCATCTCGAACAACTCCTCAAACGCCAGGCGCTCACGACCTCGAGAAATTTCCTCGTGAGTTTTTGGCGCGTGAAGAAATTTAACCGCCTCAGAACGACTAACCAATTTTTGGCGCCGAATAATGTTTTCCGGCAAAGTCTCGGGCAAAAAATCCATAATCGGACGAATATTTTTCATCAAATCTTGCACGGTTTTTGGGCGGATATTTTTGATCGATTTATAAACCGGCTGAATTCCAGATGCGTTTTCCACCACTGTTTTAGCAGCTTCTTTTGCCAGCTCGACGGACGGATTATTGATTTGATAGCGGTTATATTGCATACCAAATTGACCAGAAAAAATAAATTCTGCATCAGATTTTAATTGCATTTCGCGGTACGGCTGATTGAACCAAACCGCCTTAACCTTGCCCGATTTATCCGCCAAAACTGCGGTCGTGATTCTAAGTCCACGCCGAACAATACGCGTCGAAACCGACTCGCAGCGCGCCTTAACAGTAACTTTTCCCGGCTGAAGATCTGCGATGTTAACCGCGGTTGAATAGTCGTCATACGCTCGTGGCAAAAAACCCAAAGCGTCGGAAATCGTTTTAAGACCAGCCGCCGCTAAAGCCTGAGCAGTTTTCGGCCCGACGCCTTTAATTTGCTCGAGAGGAGTTGTTAGTTTCATCTACGAAACGGCGTTGATGCCTTCCAGAGCGTAAGCCGTATCTTCCCAGCCTCTCACGCCGATTGAATCTACGCCCATTTGCTTCACTGGAAAATCATTGCCACCTTCTTCAATTTTGTCACCAAAGAACAGCGTTTCTTCTTTCGACCAGCCATTCAGTTCAAGCAACCTGCCAATTCCATAAGCCTTATCAATTCCCGGAAGCGTGATGTCAGTGCTGGTCGTACCGCCAATTCGCACCTCAAGCCCAGGCAACTTCTCCGCCACCTTGTCGCGATATATCGGACGGACATCCTTATATTTTTCAGCCCACGCATATTTATCTTCGGGCGTAGCCTGCTGCCCCAAAGCCGACATAGTAATTTGGCTATGTCGATCTTCAATTATTTCACCCGCAGGATTCTCACACCAAATGCCCATTTCCTTCGCGACTTCTTCCAACGCCGCAGTTATCTGAGTTTTTTGTTTATCAGACAAATCGTTCGCATACTGAATTTTCCATTCATCATCGGCGGCGTCAAATCTATAATATCGAGTACCGCAAGTAGGCATCGCGTGGAACTTCTGAAGCAACTCTGGAGTAACGTTCAACCTATCAATCACCTGCTTCTTTATCTGTTGAAACGTACCGCCAGTAATCACGCAAACGTCATAATTCTCAAGCAATCGACTAAGAATCCCCGCCATACGGTCGCTAATTGGCGATTTTGTAATTGCTAGCGTATCATCCAAATCAAAACCGATAATTTTTTTCATTATTCATCCCCTTCCATAATTAATACGAACGTGTTTTTGCCCTTCTTCAGTAGCGACGTGTCATTGACGACTTTATTTTCGGCAAGTTTTTCGCCGTTTAGACTAATAGCTCCAGATTTTAACAATCGCTTTGCTTCGCCGTTAGAGCCAACTGCACCGGATTCTACCAACGCTTCAATCACATCAATTCCAGCATCAACGCAAGGAATTTCCTCAGCCAAAGCACCTAAATCATCGTCCGACAATTTCTTAAAATCGCCGCCACCAAACAAAACTTCAGTTACGCGCTCAACAGATTCACGGCGCGCGCTACCATGAACAATGTCAGTAACTTCACGAGCCAAAACCTTCTGCGCCGAACGCGCGCCTGGATTAACAGCGTGATTTTCAGCAATAGCTTCAATCGTATCGCGGTCCAACATCGTAAATATCTTCATATATTCAATCGCGCTCTCATCATCGACATTCAGCCAGAATTGGTAGAATTTATAGACGCTGGTTTTATTTTCATCAAGCCAAACCGCGCCACCCTCAGATTTACCGAATTTACGACCAGTTGACTTATTGATTAGCAGAGGTGCAGTCATTGCGTAGACTTCGGTGTTTTCTTTTTTACGAATCAGATCCACGCCGGATAATAAATTGCCCCATTGATCCGATCCACCAATTTGCAGATTCACTCCGTACTGATTAAATAGATGCCAAAAATCATAGCCCTGAAGCAACGTGTAAGTGAATTCCGCAAAGCTCAAACCCTTGCCATTATTAATGCGCGCCTTGAAAAATTCGCGACTCACCAAATCTGCCATATTGAAGTTCTTGCCGATATCGCGAAGAAACGGCAGCAATTCCAGCTCAGCCAGCCAGTCAGCATTATCAACCAAAGTAAAATCTCGTCCAGCAAAAATCCTCGAAACTTGGGATTTTAAGGCTTGTTTATTATGCTCAATTTCTTCGTACGGAAGCAGGTTCCGCTCTTCTGTGTCGCGCATATCGCCAATCATTCCCGTGCCGCCACCGACGAGCAAAAACACTTTATGTCCGCGCTCCAGAAAATGTCGAACCATCATATAAACCGCCAAATGCCCAACATGCAAACTGTCCGCCGAAGGATCCGTCCCCAAATAGAGCGTGAAATTCTCCGAATCGATAAGTTTGTCGTCAGTAAATGTGGTCTGATTCCAGAATCCACGCCATTGTAATTCTTCTGATAATTTCATATCACTCCTTTTCTATATATTAGTATAGCAATTTTACAATTGAAGCGAAACATATGCGTGATATAATAGAATT
>CAUTOA010000051.1:0-3639 GCA_963540205.1 uncultured Candidatus Saccharibacteria bacterium | reverse complement strand
ACTTTGAAATAATGGAAGCCCGGTGGTTTAATAGGGATTATCTTCCTAAAGAATATTACGCTTTGTATGCTAATAAGCGTCAGTAGGCGACTCTGCTTTATGTATAATATGAGTATGAATGATCGACAAATTTCCCAGCTTGAAATAGTAAAGACTAAAGTCCGGCAGTTGCTGGGCGGCGACACTTCGAGACATGCTGATGATCATGTTGAGCGAGTGGCGTTGCTGGCAGAGCGTTTTGCTAACGAATGCAGCGAATCAGTGAATCTACAAGAAGTGCTATTGACGGCTTGGCTACATGATGTTGATGATTATAAATTAGTCGGTAAAACGCAGGCGGAAAAATTGACGAACGCAGTAGATATTATGGCGCAGGCAGAGATAGCTGATGATTTAAGTCAGGTTGTGCTGGAAAATATTGCGGTGATTGGTTATAGCAAACGGCTGAACGGCAAGCAACCGCAGCGGTTGGCGGGGAAATTGGCGTCTGATGCTGATATGTGTGATGCTATTGGTGCGGTCGGCATTGAGCGGGCGTTGGTTTATGCTTGTCATCACGGCGGTCGGATTTTTGATCCTAAAGTCTGGCCGAATGTCAATCTGGCGGCGCACGAATATAACACTGATGGCAATACGCATGATACCGACGGATTCATTAATCACTTCTTTGAGAAACTGCTGAAATTGAAAGGTTTGATGTTGACTAAACCAGGACGAATAGAAGCGGAAAATCGTCAGCAAATTATGGTTGATTTTCTTCGCGCCTATTTCCGCGAGAAGAATGCGTCCGACTGGAGCGAGTTTTTGGAAGAATATTTACGTAGCGTCAGTGTCTAGAATAGACTAAACTTAGTATATTGAATATTATAGTCTAGTATGAAAAAGATTTTGAAGATATTTAATACTCGTTTTTGTAAGTTGGCTAAAAATAGTGCCACCGAGAAGCGCGCACACCGATATTCTCAAAAGTCGCTAAGACGAGGCGATAAAACTGAAGGTGATAAATATCAAAGACTATTTGTAAAGAAATCATTGCAATATTTACCGCATCATCTATTATTGGCGGCCTTTCATAAAATGCGATTGCGATGGGCTGAAAAAATATTAGACAAATTTGCCAGAAAATACATAATCAAGCCAAAATCAATACGCCAGTTTAAAGAGTCTGAAATAAAAGAATATCGAAAAATAACGAAAGGCACTCAGTTTTGGCATGGTACCGGCCGCTGGCAGCATGGTGAGCGCGGTATAACTGATGTCCTGAAAAGTTTTTGTGATGCTGCCGGACTTAAGCCAGCACGTGATGTGTATGCAGTATTTGGCGGGAGTAATCAACGTGTTGTGTATTCGGTTTCACTGTGTCGGAGCAGAATGATCGCGCGATCGTATGCTGATAGGCATAGGCTTGGGTGGAAAGAAGAAAATCGTTACGGTGATGCGCTTACGTGGGTGTCGTATTATTATGGCATGTTTTATGCTCGTCTATTTATAACTAGCGGTTTTAAAATGATGCGTCGCTGGAAAGCGTGGCGAGCATTGTCTCGTGATAATAATGGTGATAATACTTGGGGCAAAAAAGTAAATATCCAAGCGCGAAATGTATGGGACGTTTTTTGCTTAGGTAGTGACATATCTGGAAATTATCCGATATTAATTGGTGTGAAAAATATTGATTCACAGATAAAACTAGATAAGCCAATGTGTCAATACGAAGTTCGTGCTAGTAAACTGATAAATATTGTAAATATTTCACATGTGGAAGTACCGCATGATAAGCAAGATGAAGTGCGAAAGTTATTGCACAAACACGATGTTAAATTGCCAGTAACGAGTATAGAATTAGGCGAATATGTTAGCTCAAAAGAGCGTTTTATTGACCTGATTAGCACTTTGTAGTTATATGAAATTATGACAAAGTATAAAATTGAACGGATTTATGGGTCGACCGCGTCAGACGATAGTTATCGTGTGTTGGTCGATCGATTATGGCCGCGCGGAATTAGTAAAGAACGAGCTGCATTGGACGAGTGGAATAAAGAAATTGCCCCGACCGATGAATTACGCAAATGGTTTAATCACGACCCAGAAAAATTCCCGGAATTTTCTCGTCGCTATGTGAAGGAGCTAGATAATAATCCTGCGGCAGCCGAGGCAAAGAATAATTGGAATAAACAATCTGCAGTTACGCTGTTATATGGCGCTAAGGATACGGAACATAATCAGGCGATAGTTATCAAAAAGTGGTTGGAAGATTAGTCAATCGCTAGAAGAATACTTGCATAATTGCCGTATTTAGATTGTAATATATTTAATGAATCAAGCACTGCAAGCCAAGCTGAAAACTTTGCCGCGAACGCCCGGTGTTTATTTTCATAAGTCGGCTAGCGGCGAGGTAATTTATGTTGGCAAGGCGGCGGTTCTTAAAAATCGCGTACGTCAGTATTTTCAATATTCGCGCGGGCGAGATAATAAAACTATGGCGCTGGTGGCGGAGATTTTTGATACTGATTGGATTGAAACTGAGAGTGAGGTTGATGCGCTGTTTTTGGAAAGCGAGATGATCAAGCGTTATATGCCGCGATACAATGTCCTGCTGCGTGATGACAAATCTCAGATGTATGTTCGGATTGACATGAAAAGCGATTGGCCGACGGTCAGTTTTACGCGAAATCCTGACGATGATGGTGCGGATTATTTTGGTCCATTTTACAATGGTTTTGCGTTGAAAAAGGCATTGCGCTATTTGAGACGAATTTTTCCGTATCTCACTCATCAAAGACGCCCCGGGCAATCAAAGCTGGATGAGGATTTGGGTTTAAGTCCGAAGATAAGTGATGGTTCTGACGCGTATAAAGCTAGTCTGCGTAAATTGATAAGTTATATCAAGGGAAATCGCAAGGCTATTGCTGTGGAGTTGGAGCGCGATATGAAAACGGCTGCGGGGCTTCATGATTTTGAGCGGGCGGCAAGTCTGAGAAATAAGTTGCGCGCCATGCAAGAGCTTCAGCGACGCGTTATGTTTGGCGACAAAGAATTTTTGGATATTTCAAAAGACAAGGCTCTGGCTGATTTAGCAAAACTACTTGGCTTGAAAAATATTCCAGTGCGAATTGAGGGTTATGATATTTCGCATATGAACGGACGCCAAGTCGTGGCGAGTATGGTAGTTTTTACGAATGGTGCGAGCGATCGCGCGGAATATCGCAAATTTAAGGTGAGCGAAAAAAATGACGATACTGGAAATATGTATGAGGTGATTTTTAGGCGGCTTGGCGAGCGAAATATCAAAAGCTGGGGTCGTCCGGATCTGTTGTTGATTGACGGCGGAAAGGGTCAACTTTCGGCGGCGATTAAGGCGAGGGATGAGCGCGGAATAAAATTGCCGATTATTAGCATCGCTAAGCGCGAGGAAGAAATTATTATTCATAAAACTGGCTCGCAAATTGACTTAACGCGCATTGAAGAGTTGCAAAAATCTATTCATCAGGATGTTGCCATTTACGAAGATAATGATGTGTATGTGGTGAATTTACATCCTACTCAGCGCAACGCCGGTTCACACTCGAAGAATTTACGAGGCTCTGCTATTGATGACGGTTCCAGCCGGGACAATTTTACAAAAAGTTCTATTGCGACGAC
>CAUTOA010000050.1:0-3671 GCA_963540205.1 uncultured Candidatus Saccharibacteria bacterium | reverse complement strand
TTGTCGAAGGTATGGGTTATGTGGCTTTGAGTCGCGTGCGAGATTTGGACAATTTGTATTTATATGGAATTAACCGTAGGGCACTGGAAGTTTCTCCTGACGCGCTGGCAATCGATGAGGTTTTGAGGCAGGCGAGTAGGGAGTTTGCTGAGAGATATAGGGATAGTTAATGATCGTAAAGCTCTAGTGTGTAGTCTACAAAAAATACAATAAATATATTGCCGGTAAGCTCTCCGATTATCCTTGACTTTCCAGCCCTTATGGATATAACACTACTCAAGTCTGGCGTTATGATGCTTGACGGTTTGCGTTTTAACTGATTTATAGGTATAGATTCGGTACCGCCCTCATTTTCTCTTCTGGTGTTCATAAACTCCATAGCTGTGCGTTGACAGCAGATGTGTATAGTATCTAATATTTTTGACCTACGTCTTTTATCGTTTGAGCTGGTTAGCTGATACTTGCTATGACACTCGCCAAAATAGAACATTATTTTGTTTAATTCTGGTGATTTATTGCAGGGGCTTGGATTAGTAAATCCAGACGGAGTATTTAAATTATATTTTTTAGGCATAAATTCATTGAGTGATTCGCTTGGAAAAAAACGATTTTAATTTATCTAGAGTGATTTCATCGTTTTGACTAGTCGATTTCCATGGCGACTCTTCGTGTGTCATTTCCATTAGCTTCCAGGCGGAGAATTGACCTAATTGCTCAAATACAGAAATGAGTAATTGTTTAGTATCACTGTCTTGTAGTATTCCAATGTTGTCATCGTTTTCTGATTTTTTTATGGCGTTAATATCTACTGGATTCCGATCAAAATGAGATAGTTTACGATAAACTTCTGGTACAACAGGACCATATCTCCACGCTTCTATAGGGCTATCAAATAGCGACTCATTGAAATATGCTAAATGATAGCCTTGTGCGTAATAAAGTAATTTTTGAATTTTCAAATTTGTTATGCCATCTTTGATATCTTTTAGATCATCCATTCGTACGAAGAATGCAGCTATGTCCATTGCTGATAGTTTACTGCCCATAATTTAATAATACCATATTTTAAGTTTTTTACAATGCTTTTAAATAGGCTTATGCTTTTCGCCTATGCTTATTTTATCATAAGTACAGTGTAAAAACCTATTCACTAATGTAAATATAAATGAAGACAGATGATAGTATATAAAATACCCAGATTTTAACACGTGAAGCCTAGTATTTTAGTGTAGTTGTGGGTCAACTCAACACTAGGCTTTTCCACAAAAATGTGGAAAAGTTTTTATTTGATGTAAAAATGGGTAAAAAGTCATAAAAAGGGCTTGCAAGTGGGTAGCTGTGGGTAGTATAGTGGAGTCAGTGGAACGAAAGTTGATGGAAAATCACCAACAAAAACAAACATCCACTGTAAAAAACAACTAATCTATCACGAAGGAAGGACGACGTGCAGACAGATTACTTTGAGCGTAAGTTGGACGACAAGCGACGCTTGACAATTCCAGCTGAACTCAGGGCAGAATTTGCATCAGGTGTCGTGCTAACTCGCGGGTTTGGCAAATATCTCCACTTATATCCACAGCAAATCTGGGATCGGGAAGTGGAAAGCGCTCTAACGGGAAGTATTCTGGATGAGCGAGTTGCCGACCTGAACGTTAAATTCCGACGAGGTAAAACCGCATCGGCGCTCGACCAAAAACAAGGACGAGTGACGATTGAGCAGCATTTGCTCGACTACGCTGGAATTGACAGAGAAGTCGTTGCTGTGCGAGCAGGGGAATATTTTCGGCTAATAGCGGCTGAGAATGCGGAATAGTAGATTAGCTAAGCACTTTAACAATTAGAAACCTCTCGAGATCAACTATCTGGGTATTTGAAAATGGCATGTGGCAATTTGCTCCACATTAAAAACGGCAACGCACCTTCCTCAAACACCTCCCAAAAAAACTCCACCTCACACATAAGTCTCTTTGGAAAACATGGTTGTTACTGACAATCAACAAATTTCCACTCTAAGACAACAAAAACAAACAAAACACAAATACAAAAAAGCCAGAATTAAATATCCAGTTAGGTGATCTCGAGCATTATTTCTGTATAATGGAATAATGATGAGTATTAAAGAACATCCACCACAGTCGGAAGAACTCCAAGCGAGCGAACCGATCCATGTTCCCGTACTTTTGGAGATAACCCTTAGCAGGCTGCAGCCAGTCGAAGGCGAGTCATATCTTGACTTGACGGCTGGCTATGGCGGTCATGCCAGGGCATTCTTAAATAGGACGGATAATTACTTGAGTTCAGTGTTAGTAGATCGCGACGAAAACGCGATTAAGACATTGGGCGATTTGGCTGAAAAAGGCGTAACTTTAATTCACAAAGATTTTGTGAGCGCGGCGCAAGATTTGGTCAAGCAGGGGCGTAAGTTTGACGTGATTTTGGCTGATTTGGGGGTGTCGTCACCGCAGCTTGACAGAGCAGAGAGAGGTTTTTCGTTCAGATTTGACGGTCCGCTAGATATGCGGATGGACAATCGGACGGAAATTACAGCGGCAGATATCGTTAATTCATATTCGGTTGATGATTTGACGCAGCTGATTATTCGTTACGGCGAGGAAAATCCCGGGCGAGCAAGGCGAATTGCACAGGCAATTGTAAAAGCTCGACCAATTCAGGGAACGACTGAGCTGGCTGATCTGATCAAGCAAACCGTTGGTCGCGGTAGCATGAAACATCATCCTGCGACTCGTACCTTTCAGGCGCTACGCATTGAAGTCAATCGCGAACTTAAGCTGATTGAAGAACTATTGCCACTTTTGCCACGCTTACTTAATAAGGGTGGGCGAGTAGGAATAATTAGTTTTCATAGCTTGGAAGACAGATTGATCAAGCGTTATTTTTCGGAGCAAGCAATGGCTGGCTATGAGGCTGAGCTGATTGTCCCAGAGAAAAAACCGGTGTCTGGAACTGAAGATGTTCACAATCCGCGTAGTCGAAGTGCAAAATTTCGATACGCCGTGAAAAAATAAAACAAAAAGAAGGAGGCACAATATGCCAATCCACATCAAAGTAGAATTCCAGAATACAGACAAGCCAGAGGCTGTTTCAGTACGCCGCGGCTAGACTAAAGCGTATTCCGGAATATACCTTAGAAAGACCAGCCTGTCTTTAACGGGCGGGCTGGTTTGTTATGCTAAACACAAATATAAACATAAAAGATAGAGACAAATGACAAACACCACCACATTTACTTCACGACGTTCACACGGTCAATTGCGCCGAAATCAGAATTCTACACGTTTTCAGTCTCAGGTCAAACTTGGTCCTGTTGCTCATACAGTGCTAGTTGCATTGATGATTACAGTACTGGGCTTGATTTATCTTACTCAGGCAACCAGACTTACAGCTTACGGATATGAAGCTCAGAGCCTGGATACAAAAATCACCGAACTAAGCGCAAAAAAGTCAGAATTGGAAGTGCAGAATGCGCGTCTGACGGCGTTAGAGAAGGTGAAGAATAGCAATGTCGCTTCAGCTATGACGACAACTGAAACGCATTACGCACAATAGTGATATAATAAGATAAGCAATATGCAGCGGCTTATTCGTTCAAGAACTGGTTGGTTAGCCATCGCTTTACTAGTAGTGATGGCGGCTTTTGTGTTGCGATTATT
>CAUTOA010000049.1:0-3723 GCA_963540205.1 uncultured Candidatus Saccharibacteria bacterium | reverse complement strand
GTCAAGACGTTTTATAAAATCTAACGAGTAAAGAGATGGCAAAGAAGAATACGAAACGAAAGCTGATTGGTTTGGTGAGTAACTTGAGCAACCACCGAACTTACTATACTACTGTTAACACCCAGAACCGCACAACAAAAGGTCAGGGTAAATTGACACTACGTAAGTACGACCCAATTGCAAAGCAACACGCAACTTACACCGAGACTAAGAAGAACCTTGGTCGTAACGAAGTTAAAGCTCGTAAAAGCTAATTTAACAGGATTATACAGAAACTCCCTCGCGTTAAGAGGGAGTTTTTATTTGGCAAGAATGTTTGACTATTTTCTCAATCGAGATTTCATATCACGAATGGTGTTCATGTAGTAAAGGAAGGCGTCATATGGCGAATCATACGGGCTAAAATAAGCGTGGACGTCGCCATCGGTAAAATTCTTCGTTCCCATGTAATAGAAGTGGTCTGAAGTTTGCAATTTTCGCCAATCGCTAATTAAACCTTCGTCTTTACTATTCAAGACCTCATCTTCAAGCTCATAGACATATCGCAAAGCTTCTTTCTGCAGGCTGTTTCCGTTCCAAGCCGTCAAATCCCGCTCGGCGTCCGCCCACGTTACAGGCGACGGCATACTTATTTCACCGGCAGGCGCATTCGCGTCCAGTGCTTCGCTAACGGCATAGAAGGTATTGCCATCAACACTCAGCCATTTATCAACAAACTTCTCAAAGAAGCCGAAAATTCCAGATTCCGCCCATTGATGTTCGCCGAAAGTTTCATAGTCCATGAACAAGTTGAGCAGCGGTGCGTAACGGACAGAATCTTCCACCCACGTATTAAACTTGTCCGCAGTCAACGGCCATTCATTCCATTTTCGATCACTGAACCTAAACGCCAAATCATCGCTCAATCGATAATTCTTAAGCAGTAATCCAATTTTCTTCGTGCCTCTCGGGCGATATACATAATTCGGACTGCGCCAATTCAGAATCGGATCCCAGCCTTCAGCCAACACACCCTTAAAACCATCATGCTCAGCCCATTTCGCCAAGTCATCACTATATGCCAATTCTGTATTTGCCAAAACTCGCGTTTCCGCACCAAAAATCTCACGAATCTTCCAGCGATGAAGCTCAACTTGACGCTCGAACTCCTTGCGCGAATAGAAAAACGCCAGACTGTGATGATACGGACTTGATAAGATTTCTACTTGACCAGTTTTCACTAGGCGCTTAAAGCTCTCCAAAACTTCAGGATTAAACCTTTCGGCTTGCTCTAAAAACGTTCCGCTAAAACTCAGCGAGATCTTAAAATCAGGATATTTTTTCAGCAATTTTTCAAGCAAAGCATTCATCGGCAAATACGACTTTTCTGCAACTTTTTGGAATATTTTTTGATTGTCCTGATCTGGATTTTGACCGCCAGAGAAATAATTATGCTTCCAAGCCACGTCAAATATACTATACTCGCGTATTCGCCACGGTTGGTGTACGTGTAGATATAAAACTATTCCTTTATTTTTATTCATACCAGCGCTCCTTTGTACAGTTTCAGACATTTTCTAGCGGCGTCTTGCCAGGAAATTCTCGCGTATTCATTCTTAACGTTTTTCTTCAAAGATTTCTGTAAGGCAGGTGATTCGGCGATATTAACAATTTCATCCGCCAATTTATTCACGTCCCAATAATCAAACCGCATAATATTATTCAGAACCTCGCCGACGCCGGATTGACGACTAATAAGTAGCGCCGTGTCATGGTGCGCCGCCTCCAAGGCAGTCAAGCCAAATGGCTCAGAAACCGAACTCATCACAAAAACATCAATCAAGTAGTAAATATCTCGCCACTGTTTTCCGCGCACAAATCCCGTAAAAATCATCTTATCGCTAATCCCTAAATCTGCCGCCAGTTCAATCAGTTCATCTCTTTGCTCACCATTTCCAGATAAAACAAAAACGATCTTCTCATATTTATCAAGCGCCTTCGCTGCAGCTCGCACAAAATACGTCAAACCTTTCTGAACCGTGAGTCGCGTCAACGCGCCAACGACCGTATAGCCATCCTTTTTCAACTCCTCCAAATATCTGTAAGTACTGGCGTCATACTCATGCGGCGGCAAATCAGCCAAATCAATCGCGTTATAAACCACCTCAATTTTCTCTGGCGGAATGTGATAATTCTTAACAATTATTTCCTTCGTGATTTCACTAACGGCGATTATCCGATCAGCCATCAACAAGCCTTGTTGCTCAATTTCGTGAACCAGAGGATTTCCTGACTGCTCACCAGAACGGTCAAATTCCGTCGCGTGAACGTGCACGATTAGCGGCGCGCCCGTCATCTCCTTAGCAATTATTCCAGCTTCCATCGTCAACCAATCATGCGCGTGAATCGCGTCAGGCTGATGATTTTTTACAAACTTCCGAACATATTTGCCGTATCTACGTTGCACGGCGCGCATCGGCGAAAGACCATATTCATCCTTAGCGTTTTCACGATCTTCCTCTGAGCCGTTATTATACGCACCCAAATCGTGATAATTCGGCGGCAAAGGAGTGGCTGAATAGATATTCATATAGTCAATTCCAGGATGCTTGGCGGTGTAGGGAATGATAAAATCGATATCAACGCCCTCTGAAGCAAGCGCCTTCGACATCTGATAGCAAGCAACGCCAAGTCCGCCACTATTGTGCGGAGGAAGTTCCCACCCAAGCATTAAAATTTTCATCTCTGAGTTAATTGTAGAACTACGCTTATGTTTTTTCAAGGGATTTTGGGATCTTTTTCACGAGTTTTTTATTTTTCACAATTTTAACATTTGCGACAAAGCTAATTCGTGATAAAATGGTTGCTATAGGAGTGTAGCTCAGGTGGCTAGAGCACTGGTCTCCAAAACCAGGTGTCGGGGGTTCGAGTCCCTCCACTCCTGCCAAGATTCTCGCTTGAAAGAGAATCTTTTTTATTAGTCAAAAATCTGCTATAATTTCTCAATATGAAACCTTTATCACCTTCACTTCCGCATATTATCGCCATGGTTGGTGCGCCAGGTTCAGGGAAGACGCAATTCGCTGTAGAATTTGCGAAGATTTTCAATTCTCCAGTGGTAAGTTCTCGACAATTTGAAGTTTTTACGGACAATACAAAAACAATTTCTGACGCAACATTGTCGCTTTTGGAAGAATTTTTGAAGACTAAGCAAACTGTTATTTTGGACGGATCAACCGATCAGCGCACGAATCGTATGCGTATCAATCGCCTTGCCAGGGAATATGGATATAAAGTCCTATTTGTTTGGGTCCAAACCGATCCAGCTACCGCCAAACATCGCTGGATAAAGACTTACGGCGGAAATGACGAATCTTTCGATCGACGATTGAAGCAGTTTTCAGCGCCACACAGCAGCGAGTCTTACGTTGTGATTAGTGGTCGGCACACCTTAAGTAGTCAGGCTCGTACTGTTCTTAAGCAAATTGGCGCCAGTCGTCCAGAAGCTCCACGTCGCCCAATTGCCGGAAATCGCATTAACATAGGTTAGTCATGGCAATTATTACCGACGAAGAATTCGGAGAAATTGTCGTTAAAAAACGCAGCTTGGCGAAGACTGTTAGTTTGAAAATTGCGCCAGATGGACGAATACAAATCACAATGCCGCCATATGCGCCGCTGTTGGCCGCAAAGGCATTGATTAAAACCTCTCGAAAGCAAATCCGCGAATTAGTTTCTCAATAC
>CAUTOA010000048.1:0-3800 GCA_963540205.1 uncultured Candidatus Saccharibacteria bacterium | reverse complement strand
ATTATCGTGGCGTGATTTTATACGTGCGGGTGGTTGATGGGCGAATTAAAAAGGGCGAATCTATCCGAATGATGGCGACTGGCGCAAATGGACTAGCTCTGGAAGTCGGACATCTTAACCCAGCCATGCAACCCGACCCTTCGCTTGAAACTGGCGAAATTGGCTATATTGTGACGAACTTGAAAACGACACGCGAGGCGCGGGTGGGTGATACTGTAACGTTGAAGAAGTACATAGAATAAAACATAGAAGATTGTATACAACTTGTCCAACGGAACTGGAAAATACCGTGCATCAAACCCATAAAGAGAGGGTCATCATCCTTAGTGATAAGACTAAGGAGGCCTAGGATGATAGAATTGGGCGTAGGTAGTTATTTACCATGATAATATTGACGATTAGAAAAAATATGCTATTATTAAATTATGAGTAATGGTCACGCCGAAGCAGAGTGGTCATATGGTAGTATTTGTGATCCACTTCCCGATTCAGCGAGCGGTACTGTTCTTGATCCAGATTTAGAAAGCATACTCTGCCAGGAGATGTTTCTAACCTCTACTGATGGTGAAAAGATGGGGCAAGTTGCAGGAAGACTGCGAGAAGAGAAACCTGGCAAGTTTGACATAGCCGAACAAATGGCTGAAGCTCTCCGCGTGTCTTTGGATAATTACGAAGACCCGAAGGAAGGTTGGAGATTGCAAGAACGAAGCCAGAGAATATTTGGGGTTTTTGATACTATGGCGAACCTGGCTACTCCTGAGGAGATGGAACGGTTCTTAAACAGCGATACGGCTGCAAGGTTAACGAAGGAGTGGGGTGATGACAAGCTAAATACATTGCTGAAGAGGTGTGGGAGTTTAGGCAATTCGTATCGTCAGGAAAAGAATCCGGGCGATTCAGAGAAGCTGAAGCTATTGACCCGGTATGTTCTGGGCCAGGTAATTGAGGAGGGGGAAGAGGTGTTTTTGGATCCGCACCGGGAAGAAACTACGAAGAAGCCTGAAAGCGATCATGCACCTTTTATCTCTTCGCAAATACCAGTAGATTCTTTTATCGGCATACCTAAAAAACCAGCTAAATCGTCTGCTTTGGATGCTGTAGAGATTGATGGGAATACGGATGTATATTATTCGTATGCTATGGGAATAACAGCGGCTAAAGAAAGAATTGCTAATAATCCGCCTGATTCGGAAAAATTGTTGCAATTAGCCAACTCGTCACCTGGCTGGCGCAGAAGATTTCGCGTTTCTGATTATGCTTATAATGAACGAGAAAGAATGGCTAGGGTATTTCAAGCTGTACAGATTGCGCGCTTGAATCAAATGAAGAAAGCGCTGATAATTGGCAAATATCCTACTTGGTTTTCTTCTTATGTTATAAGCGCCTATACAAAGTTGGGCGAGTTTGATCCGCAGGCTGAGAGGTTTAATGCGCGCGAGCCTGGAAGTACAACGCTGCTGCCAGAAGTTAATACCGAGGCGCTCTATGAGGCGTATAAGGAGACGGCGAGATATTACGAATCTGGTAAATTAGAATCTGCTGATTTTAGCGAATTATATGGTAAAGAAATTGCGGCTGCGACGAGTCTAGGATTGGAACAGCGTCGGGAAACTCAGCCAGGAGAGTGGCATGTGATATGTGTCCGCCGTAAAAACCACTCAATTGACCCTAAGGATAATTCTTCTGATCAGCTACAAGCTTTGCTTGCTGGACAATGCACTGATTGGTTCCCTGGCGATACTAAATCAATAAAGGATTATTTGTTTGACAACAAAGAAATTGACGTTGTTCGCGTACTGACTACTGGTGAAAATAATATTCCTCGTATTATGATGTGCACCGATATGTGGGGTAGTATACAAATGATTTTGGGTATTGGCGAAAATGGCCAAGTCGAGCTAGAGATGATGGGTGAGTTGCGCGAAGCAGTGGGTGGACTGCTGGGCGGACGAGATAAAATAGAAACGATGGATAAAATAAAAGAGATTGACGAGATTCGTGCCAAGCAACAGAAAAACGAAGAGTTGTCTGCTAAGGATATTGCAAGATTATGGTTTGAGTTTGATCCTCACTCTGGCGAAAATTATTTTTGGCAGAGTGGCGGTGTAGCTAAGCTTCAGGCTGCCAGGAGCGAGCGTAATTTTATAGAGGATGTAAAAACTATTGTTGGAAGCAGAATATTGCCAATTAACTGGCTGGCTGAGAGGGTTTTAAGTCAATATATTGAGCACGCGGAAAAGCTTAAAGTATTTTTCTATGATAGGGGTGTATTCTTTACAGAAGATAAGCGTTATGAAAAACGTTACGGCAGTGATCCGCTCGATAGTTACTACCGTAATCGCCTTGGGTATGGTGCCAACAGTAGTTGTACGGATATTGTTAATCGGTTGATAGAGGATGGCCGGGAGATTGATCTTTGCTTGCGCCCTGGGCTTTTTGCGGAAGGCTTGATAAAAGAGATGGGCGGCAAGTTTGACCCGCGTCTGGGTGTTCGTGTCGCTAATGAGAGTTTGAATACGGAAGAATTAACCTGGGAAGTCGAAATTGATTTTACTGAGTTGGCAAAAGAAGCGAAGGAAAAAGGTTGTTTGCCGGGCTTTATCGGATTTATCGCCATAGTGAAGCCTCCGCTGGGTAGTTTTGATATAAATAACTTTGCAGATAGTTTGTTGGCCACAGAAGATCCTAAGGTTATACGACAGTTGGTTAATCTCTTCGACCACCTAAGGACTGTTGGCTTGAGTGATAGTCTTCATGAATTTGCTGTGTGGCGACTGTGCGAACTGTGTGATAGAGTTAAGGGTCGCGAAGATAGGCTGCTGGCAAGTCGACTATCGAGGTTGTTTGATGATGATTTTTGGGCCAATATGCCAGGTAATCTGGCTGAATGTGTAAGGGCTATGCGAGCGGGAATTGTTCCGTATGAGTATCAGCGGGTATAGCTCGCTATATTTCTTAGAGATAGCTGGTTATAATTGACATATATGCGTAACATCGATATCAATAAGCTCTTTATAAAGAATTTATGGAGTGTTGTGTTATGGAAAAAGAAAGATTCTGGTTTGGGGCAAACTATAAAAGATACAGCAGATTTTTTATTGATCATGGTGGTAATTTATCTGTAGACAATAGGTCTCAGCGATGGACTCCAGAACACTATAAAATAGCCGAAGCTTGGCCTATATTTAGTACTTTGCTAAAAGATAAAACTATCCTTGATCCTTTTGCTGGCGCAGGAACGTTGGTTAATTTACTAGCTTCACGAGAGATCCCTAAAGAGGTGTATATGACTGACTTGTCTTATGAAGACGGCAGAAAGCTAGAGAGGTTGGGCAAGTTTTATGCTCCTAAATTAAATCGCAAAATGTGGGAATTATTGTTTGACGATTTACCATCTTGGTATAAGCCTAATCGCTCTATTATTAAAGAACCCATAGCTAGTGACGTACGAATACTACCGTTTGAAGATAAGACTATAGATTATATTGTTACTGATCCTCCGTATGGTAAAAATTGTTCTGGCGGGTGCGATTTGTTGGTAGATTCAATAAATAAAATGAGACGGGTTACTCGGGAGGGTAGTATATTGCTAATTCCAACAGATTGGGTAGATAAATTGCAGACTGCGGGTATAGAAGTCAAGCAGTTAACCCTGGATGTTTCACGGGGGTTGTCCAGTTTAGCGACTTGCTATGTTTATATTCCATCAAGTGTAAATTAATTAAGATTAAAGAAGGAGAAATCGTGAATCCACAAACAATCAGCTTAACTGAATTACAAAAACACCTCGATCAAACATG
>CAUTOA010000047.1:0-3878 GCA_963540205.1 uncultured Candidatus Saccharibacteria bacterium | reverse complement strand
CTATTGATGACGGTTCCAGCCGGGACAATTTTACAAAAAGTTCTATTGCGACGACGGACATTGTCAAGCTTTTCCAGCGGATTCGTGACGAGTCGCACCGATTTGCTGTGAGCTATCATATGGCGTTGAAGCGTCAAAATCAGACGAAAAACCAACTGGAGGAAATTCCGGGAATTGGTCCGAAGACGCGTGCGAAACTATTGAGGAAATTTGGCAGTGTGAAAAAAATTATTGAGGCGGATTATGCGGAATTGCAGGCGGAAGTTGGCACGAAAAAGGCGAATTTGATCAAACGCTCATCTTAAGTTTGGGCGACCAATCGACAATAAAGCATAAATTATATATAATAAGACTAATGAAAAGACAATTTGCAACGTTTTTGATTCGGCTGATTCTTAACTCGGTAGGTATTTGGGTTGCGGTGCGGCTACTTGGAAATGAAACTCCGGGCGCAACTTCTGCGTGGACGTTTATGGTGGCGGGGTTGATATTTTCGGTAGTGAATAGCGTATTGAAGCCAATCGTTACAATTTTAGCCCTGCCAGCAATTCTATTGACCTTAGGACTATTTACCTTAATCGTAAATGGCTTTATGGTTTACATTTCATTAGCTTTGGCGCCAGGGATTTCTATGACTTTTGCGCATTCAATTATTGCCGGGATTATATTGAGTTTGGTAAACTATATTATAAGTAGCGCGCTGGTTTTGCAGCGGGAAGAAAAGGAGTAATATGTCAATTGATACAATTTTACAGTACGTGACGCTTGGATCTGCCGTACTGATGATTATCGCAATTTTGTTGCAGCAACGAGGCGCAAGTTTGGGTGCAGGATTCGGTTCGTCTGGGGAATTATTCACTACTCGTCGCGGATTTGATAAAAACTTGTTTGATGTAACTATTGTTTTTGCGGTGATTTTTGTGCTATCGATTTTGGCAAGTATGATTTTGCCGGGATTGCAAAAATAGGAGAATAGATTTGAGCTCGGATAATTCGTCATGGAATCGTTTTGCGCGGCTAAAAGTTTCCAGTAAAGATGTCAATAAGCGTCTGCGTAAGATTGAAAAGGGAAGCTTGCGCCATGCGCATAAATTCGTGACATCCAGGTTGGATCGCTTATCTAATGTGCGGCGTCGGGTTTCTGTTTGGATTATTCTAGTATTGGTGATGATTGGCGCCAGTGCGGTGCAATGGCATATTTCTCGCAATTCTTTCACGACAATGGCATACGCTTCCGGCGGATCGTATTCTGAGGGTGTGCTGGGTCCTTTGGAAAACTTAAATCCGATTTTCGCAAAAACCAATGCTGAGAAATCCGCCGCGAAATTGCTATTTTCAAGTTTGTATCGATATGACTCAACGGGCAATATAAAGGCTGATATGGCGGATAGCATCAGTGTGAACGACAAAGAAACCGAATATATAGTCAAACTGAAGAAAGGTCTGAAGTGGTCGGACGGACAAGACCTAACGGCGGACGATGTAATCTTTACGTTGAAGCTATTGGCGAATCCAGAAGTTGGAGCTGAAATATCAGGCTGGAAATCCATAAAATTCGAGAAAGTGTCTGACGATTCGGTGAAGTTTATCTTGCCGTCGTCATATTCGCCGTTTGTCCACGCTTTGACATTCCCGATTATTCCTAAGCATATATTAAAAGATGTTAAACCGTCGAATTTACGTGAACATGATTTTAATAAATCGCCTATATCCAGCGGTCCGTTTGCCTTTAGATTGCTGCAGAATGTAACGAGCGATGGTAGTAAAAAAGTGCTATATTTGCAGTCGAATAGCAATTATTATGGCAGCACGCCTAAGTTGGAGCGATTCCAGTTGTACGCGTATCCGACACAGAATGATATTGCGAAAAGTTTGCGTACGCGAGAAATTACAGGAACTCCAGAATTGATTTATAACGATCAATCCGCCGAGGTAAAATCTATGTACGCCGCGGAAGCACATTCTTTGAACAATGGAGTTTACGCGCTGTTTAACAACAATAGCCAGTTCTTACGATCAAAAGCTGTTCGCCAAGCTTTGTCGCTCAGTGTCGACACATCCAAATTGCGCCAATCTTTGTCATTGTCTACAGAGGAATTATCTGGCCCAACGCTTAACAAATTCCTAGGAAAGAATTCGAATTCGTCTAGTTATGACGTCAAGAAAGCGAAATCTCTACTGGACGCTGAGGGCTGGAAGAGTGTGAATAATGTTCGTCAGAAGGGAAATGATAAGTTAAAACTCAACGTGGTTGTTTTGAAGAATAGCAATTACGAAAAGGTCGCCAGGTATTTGGCTCAAGTTTGGTATGACGAGCTGAATATAGAATCGGATATTAAAGTTGTAGATCCGAACGACGCCACTCAAAATATTCTTCAGACAGTTTTGCAGCCGCGCAATTTTGATGTGTTGGTTTATGAGCTCTCCTTGGGCGGCGATCCTGATGTTTACGCCTATTGGCACTCTTCACAGGCAACCAACAATGGTTTGAATTTCTCCAATTACAATAATGCAATAGCGGACGATGCTTTGGAGAGTGGTCGATCTAAAATCTCAGCGAAGCAACGCTCTGATCGTTACGCGAAGTTCACTGCTGTTTGGCAAGCAGACGCCCCGGCAATTGCCTTGTATCAGCCGAAGTTTGACTATATCCATATTCGGAACGTTAAAGCTCTCGACGCAAGCACCGAAGTTGTCAATCCCGTCGATCGCTATGTTGATGTTCAATATTGGGCGACAGAGAAAAAATCCGTTTACAAAACCCCGTAATCGGGTATAATGGTAAGTGGTTATGCGGGCGTGGCGGAATTGGTAGACGCGCTAGCTTGAGGGGCTAGTGAGCATTGCGCTCGTGGAAGTTCAAGTCTTCTCGCTCGCACCAAACATGTTGCAATTATTGGACGAATTGTTCGTGATATGTTTTGTAAAATCTGATATAATGAAAGCGGTGGCGCGTTGGCGGAGCGGTTACGCAGAGGTCTGCAAAACCTTTTAGACGAGTTCGACTCTCGTACGTGCCTCCAATTTTTGATAAATAGTCCTGAGCATTGGGCTATTTTTTATTTTGCGAAATTGTACAATTTACTTAGCGAATATAGTATAATATAAACAGTCTGGCGCGTAGGTGTCTGGATTGTATATAAGTAAGCGCGAGTGGCGGAATTGGTAGACGCGAGGGACTTAAAATCCCTTGACCAAAAGTCGTGCGGGTTCGATTCCCGCCTTGCGCACCAAAGTTGTAAAGAAAGTAATATTGAATAGGAAAGGGACAAGGTAAGAAATGAGTCCATTGGTAATTGTACTTATTGTTACAGTGGTAGTTTTATTAGTACTCGTAGGAGTTGTAATCGGTGCGTACAATGGTTTAGTTGTGTTGCGCAACCGCGTAGAAGAAGCGTGGAGTGATATTACTGTTCAGCTAAAGCGCCGAACTGATTTGATTCCAAATTTGGTCAATTCAGTAAAAGGCTACGCTACACACGAAAAAGAAGTGTTTGAGAAGGTCGCAGAAGCTCGTTCAGCAATTATGAATGCCGGCAGCGTGGCTGAAACCGCTAAGGCTGAAAATGCTTTGGAGGGTGCATTGAAGAGCTTGTTCGCTGTATCTGAGGCTTACCCAGAATTGAAAGCAAACCAGAACTTCTTGCAATTGCAACAAGAATTGGTTGACACTGAGGATAAAATTCAAGCAGCTCGCCGATTCTACAACGGTGGCGTTCGCGACCTGAATACAAAGATCCAGACTTTCCCAACAAACATCATCGCGGGAATGTTTGGCTTCCAAGCTAAGGAATTCTTCGACGTTGAGGACCGTGCAAGCGTCGAAAATCCAGTTGAAGTAAAGTTCTAATTGAACCCTGAAATGAAAATCGCTCGTC
>CAUTOA010000046.1:0-4056 GCA_963540205.1 uncultured Candidatus Saccharibacteria bacterium | reverse complement strand
ATAAACCTAAAGAGGCGCGAATTTATGGTGCGAGGAAAAGGACAAAAGGATCGCCCTGTTTTTATTTCAAAAAGTGCTGCCGAACACATATCGGCATACCTGGAAGCTAGAACAGATAATCTACCCGCTCTATTTTTAAGCTATAGCAAACGCCACGCAACTCCCAACACCTCTGGAGACTACCGTAGGTTAAGCGCGCGCAGTATTCAGAGAATGGTTGGTCAATATGCTAGATTGGCTGGTATCACAAAACATGTAAGCCCACACACTATGCGCCATAGCTTTGCCACCGACCTACTTATGAACGGTGCAGACTTGCGCTCAGTCCAATCAATGCTGGGACATAGCAATATATCAACAACACAGGTATATACGCATGTTACCGACCAGCACCTGAAAGACATTCACGACCGATTCCATAGTGATACAGAAGCTTAACTTATGGCTTACATTGACCTGCGGTAGCAGATCCGCCGCCAGATACAGAGAAATCTTTGCATAGACTATTCTTTAATTCAACCGCATTATTAGGATATGCGAAATCATCTCCTATTTGCAATCGAGCTTCAACTCTTCTAAACAAATCACTTGCCCGCCCCGTAGAATCGACAATTGGCTGGACTCCATCAAAATTGACAATCGTTCCGTCGGTTTTTTGAAGAGAAATCTTCACACTACCGCCTTTATATATAGGCAATAACCTTAAGAATGCTGTTTCACTACCAGCTGGAATCTCATCAACATCAATCACCGCTTTACACGAATATTCGCCAGAAAACTTGAATGTCTTACTGCAAGAAACCACACTTGTTCCATTATTATGTTCATTCCCGTCAGTTGCGCGTGGATGATCAGAAATCTTACCAGAAACAGCAGTACCATTCTGACCTACTACGTCTGACCTTAAAACGTTCGGTCGTAAGAAAGAAGTGACACCAGTTGAGTCTAAAGCCGCTAAATTAAAGGTGGCGCCTGGGTTAATAAGCTGCACGCGCATCAATTGTGGCGAATTGGCATTCCAGTTGTTTTTCGTCGGCAAATCCCCAGAAGTGGATATTTCAGTGTTAGCAGCGTTGGCGCCATTCAAATTACTCTCATCATCGCGCCTATACCATTCGATAGATATTTTGTTGAATGAACCAGTTGCGCGTAGTGGCACAATTTGAGATTTTTCCTCAATAGACTTATATATAAAATCTTGAGATTTCATAGTGATTTTTACACAAGTATACGCTTGATCAAATTTTTTACCCGCATCTGTACCAGTTTTAATAATAGTTTCACCAGAAGAGCTACCTCCAACAACACCAGATGCCGCGACCATATTACAATTAATTGGACCATTCAGCACTCCCGTCGCTTGAATATTGCCCGTCTGGGCGGCACGAACCACACGCTTAGCATCCTCAACCCCAGCCAAAGCCGCGTCATAAGCACTTTGCGATAGATCATTATTTGAGGATTGTCGCTGATCCATAATCATCAACTTGATAAACCCAATAGTAACAATAGTCAGCAACATAGCGCCAAATATGACCGCAAAAAGAGATACAGCACCCGATTGTCGCGTATTTTTACCCATTCGTCCTCACAATCATCTCAAATTTATTTATAGCACAGAACTCAAAATTGCTATCATCTTCAGTCGGAGCTTTACAGGAAGAATTCCTTATTTCACTCATCTTGCTCGTCCCCAGCGTAAAGGTCAATTTATACAGCGCCTCCCTTGAATTGTCCGATGTGATCTTTTCTAACGTAACTTCGTGCACACCAATTGAACCATCACCGCTATTGATAGACCTGAGCAAATTGGACGATTTCGCAAGATCGACGGTTTCTGGATATTTGCCAGAAGCATCTTTTTTACATAATCCGCTATCCGCATCAACTACGCGCACCAAATTCACTGGATTACCATTAACCTTAAACAGACTATTTCCGCCCAACAAGCTAGGATCGTCCAAATACTTCGGATTATTCCACACATAAGAATGAGAGCCAAGACAAAGCCGACCAGTTGACCAATTGCTATTATTCGGTACCCTCAATCCCGTGCTATCAATCTTTTCGGCATTTGCCTGAAGAAAATCGCGTCGAATAGTATCTGAAATATCTCGCCCCGCTTGATTAACATCACGAAGCACAATTCCTCTGCTATACATTTTTCCCGCCTGGATACCCACCATCGCAATCGACAACAAAAGGACAGAGATAAAACTCATGGCGAGCATCAATTCGATAAGTGTAAATCCTTTTCTATAGCCCCGAATCATATAACCTCACAATCGTACCAATAGTCGCCGGCATTTTACTGCCAACTGGCATCCAGCACGCTTTTATGTACGCATCATATTTACTACTATCCCTACTTCCGACGGTCGTACTCGGCTTAACTAATCTAACAGATATTCCATACGTTTTTTTAGTATCGCTATCAACCCGCGCGTATGTTTCTGCTGGTTTATAATCCCCAGGATTATTCAATATACTAATCTTCGAAGCAAGTGAAGGCGTCGCAGCCAAAGCAAACTCTTTCGCGGAAAAATCATCAGGACATTTTTCAGCACCCAAGTTTCCTTCATTGCCATTAACGACAGAAACGCTCACCGAATTATTGTCTACCAATTTCTTCCAGGTATCATTTTTCATATCATGCGCATATCTTAGCATTTCAGCCTGAGCGTCAACCTGTTGGCGAACCAACGTCGTCTCCAAAGAATACTGAGCAATAGCCATCCCGCGGTTCATAGTTTCTAATGCAATAACGGCTACTAGGCTAAAAATAGTTACTCCAAGTAACACTTCGACAAGCGTGTCACCTCTGCTAAACTTACGCATCAGCACAACCTCCTGTCGCATTACCCATAACTACAGCATCGGCAGAACCTGCGTGTGATCGTAGAAAAATAGATAATCTCTCTCCCGGTAGCCAGCCGTCATCATAAACACAAATTTCCCTCTGTTGACGCTGCTCACCTGCAGATTGCACAACTCCAGCACTATTTTTATTATTTACGAAATCAGTCAAATTGTCACCAAATCGGCTCGTGTCGGTTCTAATGTCCAACTGCCCCGTCTCTGGGTGGCGGTACATCAAAATAGAAATATACGCACTATCTTTGGCCTGGTTAGAAAACCTAGTTTTTGCTTGCCAATTAACGATATATTTATCAGACTCAGCACCCCGCCTATAAGTCCATGCGCTACCCTTATCTGGCCTATAGGCATAAACTGGATAAGTTTTATACAGATTGCCGTCTGTCGAACCCAGAGAACCTTCAGTGGTAATATAGCGACCAACAATCACACAATCAGATTGACCGCGTAGAGTTTCAGCTCGACCATCAGAGCCCTCAATTGGGCAAGTACCCTTAGATCGCTCATTCTCAACATTGACAACCTTCGAGTACTCATTTCGCAAAAAACCAGCATAAGACTGCACTGAATCGCGATATTGCTGACGATTAATTGACATACTTACGCCGACCATCAGCATAGAGGTCAGCAAACCAGAAATAGCCACAAACAAAATCACTTCAATTATAGTAAAACCTTTTTGTTTATTGCCCATCACTTCTCCATTATAGCATAAGCGCTTTTTACTTAGACAATAAGAAAGCCCCACTCTAAAATTTGTCGGCTAAAGAACCAAGCGAGTAAAAACCCTACGATAAGCAATGGGCCGAAGCATATCCGTGAAGTTGCTTGCAATTTTCCTCGCACCATTGATGGCAAGACAAGAAACGTGCCGATAAGATTTGCGATAAATAAAGCTGCAAACGCCAAAAGCCAGTTTCCTAAGAACAAACCCAATCCAAGTCCAAGCTTAACATCACCAAAACCAATCCAAGTTTTATCTTCTCCGTAACGATATTTCGAGAATAAATATAGCACCATATATATTCCGCTCAGAATCGCAATCGACCCAAATAACGTCATCAAGCTTTTTGAAAAATCGCCAGCTAGACATACTTTTATTCCCGCAAAAATAGCGCCAAGAATGATAAACGGAATATTAATTACATCTGGAAGAAGTAGCCATCTGAGGTCATAGAC
>CAUTOA010000045.1:0-4129 GCA_963540205.1 uncultured Candidatus Saccharibacteria bacterium | reverse complement strand
AAATCGCCATATTTAATGCGGCTGGCGGTGGCTAAGTCTGCGTCGCGTTCAGCAATTTCCAATTGTGAGCGCAGATTGTCCATTTTTTCGGTAGTCGTGTTGACGGTTTGCAAAATGTCTTTTTCGTACTGCCATTTTTTATCAATCACTTCGGCTTTGGCTTTAATTTCGGCAATTTGTTCTTTAATTTCGTCTTTACGAATATTGGCGTGATCAGATTTGTCCTTTTTCAATGCCGCTTCTTCAATTTCCAATTGCAAGCGTCGATTATTCAATCGATCCAGTGCAATTGGCACGCTTTCTAATTGCATTTTGAGCGAGCTGGTTGCCTCATCAAGCAGGTCGACTGCTTTGTCTGGCAAGAATCGGTCGGGCAAATATCTGGTGGACAATCTGGCGGCTGCCACGATTGCGTCATCAGCGATTTTTACTCCGTGATGAATTTCATATTTTTCCTTCAATCCGCGCAAGATGGCGACGGTGTCATCAAAGCTTGGTTCGCCAACGTAAACTGGCTGAAATCTTCGTTCTAAGGCAGCGTCTTTTTCGACGTATTGACGATATTCAGCGAGCGTTGTCGCGCCAATCATATGCAATTTTCCGCGAGCCAGCGCCGGCTTTAACATATTGCCCGCATCCATGCTGCCTTCGCTTTTTCCAGCGCCAACCATGGTGTGAATTTCATCGACAAAAAGAATAATCTCGCCGGCCGCGTCTTCTACCTCTTTCAGAATGGCTTTCAATCGATCCTCAAATTGTCCGCGGAAACTAGCGCCCGCCAGAAGACTGGAAATTTCCAGGGAAATTAGTCGCTTATCCTTCAGTGAAGCGGGAACGTTGCCTTTGACAATTCGTTGCGCCAACGCCTCAACAATTGCGGTTTTACCAACTCCCGGCTCACCGATGAGGACGGGATTGTTTTTAGTGCGGCGACTTAAAATCTGCATAGTGCGTCGAATTTCTTCATCTCGACCGATCACTGGATCGAGTTTGCCTTCGCGTGCTAGCGCCGTTATATCTGTACCAAATTTTTCGAGTGGTTTAGTTGTTTCTTCTTGATTCATATTTGGTGGCATAAAATCCTCCTTTTGGTTTTTAGTCCTAATTTGTTGCGCCACGGCAAAAGACAGAATGGTGAAATTTGATATAGCTATCATAACAAATTAGCACTCTCAGTGCAAGAGTGCTAATAAAATAAATAGTCATTTTGTGATATGTTAAGTGTATGAATATTCTTGTCACTGGTGGCGCTGGATATATCGGCAGCCACACAATCATCGAACTATTATCATCAAATCATAACGTAGTGGTGGTCGATAATTTATCAAATTCATCCGTCGAGAGTCTGAGGCGAGTTGAAGAAATCACTGGTCAATCAATACCGTTTCATGAATTCGATTTATGTGATCATCAGCGACTATCAGAATTATTTAAGTCTGAGAAAATTGATGCTGTGATTCACTTTGCTGGGCTAAAGGCGGTTGGTGAATCGGTTGAAAAGGCGCTTCTTTACTATAAAAATAATCTTGAAAGCACGTTGGTTTTGCTTGATGTGATGCAAGAATTTGACGTGAAGAAATTGGTGTTTTCTAGTTCGGCAACAGTTTATGGCGACCCAGCTCGATTGCCAATTACCGAAGATATGCCGTTGTCTGCCACGAATCCATACGGTCAAACGAAGTTGATGATTGAGCAAATGCTTCGCGACATTTCTGCGACGAATCAAGATTGGCAATTTACGTCTCTCCGCTATTTTAATCCAGTTGGCGCGCATCCGAGCGGTCGCATCGGGGAAGATCCCTCAGGGATCCCGAACAATCTTCTGCCGTTTGTGTCGCAAGTTGCTGTTGGTAAGCGAGACCATTTGAGCGTTTTTGGCGACGATTATGACACTCCAGATGGAACTGGTGTGCGCGATTATATTCACGTGGTTGATTTGGCAAAGGCTCACGTGGCAGCTCTGGAGAATTTAGGCCGACCGAACGAGTATAAAGTCTATAATATCGGCACCGGTCGTGGCACTTCAGTTTTGGAATTAGTGAAGGCGTTTGAGAAAGCGTCTGGTCGTGATGTTCCGTATCAAGTTACGCCACGTCGAGCAGGTGACATCGCGGCGTGCTATGCAGACCCAGGATTGGCAGAAAAAGAATTGGGCTGGCGAGCAGAATTGACAATTGAAGATGCTTGCCGCGACGCTTGGAATTGGCAGAGCAATAATCCGAATGGCTACAATGGCTAATTGCCGGATTTGGTGAAAATCTTATTTTCGTAATAAGCGGAACGTTTGGAAAGTTCTGAATTTAAGTTTTCAATTCCACCGTATTGTTCGACTAAGGTCTTCTTTCCAGAAAATAAATCTGTACCCAGGCCTAATCGGTCGCCGTCAATTTTAACACCCAGCGCCGCCAAAGTTGACGGATACATATCGAATGTCGTGAATTGACGGTTCTTTGAATAGTTAGTCGAAATAGCTGGATTTATAAACGTGTTGTAAATGGTTCGCTGATAATTAGTTCCGCCAATTTTTTCGTCGTAGTATGAAGTTTGCATTCCTAAATGGTCGCCAGAAATGACAATCGTGGTGTTTTCATAAAATGGCTGAGACTTAACCCAATTGACGAATGCGGCGACTTGTTTTGAGGAGCAAGCGTGAACATTGTCGTATTGATTACTGAAGGTTTTGGCGCAGGTTTCATCCAAATAGCCATCGGTAAAATGCGTGTCGGCGGTCAATAATTGCAAGTTAAATGGCTTGTCTGATGCCGCCAAGCGCGAGGCTTCTTCGCGGGCAAATTGGAATAATTTTTTGTCTTCATAACCCCACCAGACTTTGTAATCTTCGGAGATTTTTCCGTGTTTTTTGGCGTAATTGTAATCTTCGATATTGAAATTGCCATGCTGAGTTAATAATTTATCGCGTCCGCCAAAACTTGCTTCAGAGCCCATAACAAATGTTTGATTATAGCCTTGTTTTTCTAAAATCTCACCAAGACTATAAGCGCCTGGCAAGAATTTTTTAAACTCGCCCAGGGCGTTATGGTCGCGTCCGCCAACCAAGTTTTCTTTCAGTGGAACGCCAGCAGATTGCGCGGCCATTCCCGCTACAGTCCAGCCGGTGTTTGTTGCAGGCAAGGCGCCGCCGACACCGGATGCTTTGTTTGAGAATGAGGTATTTTTTAGCGCCAATTCTTCCAGCTCTGGAATGATGGAGGTTTCGGAGCTGCCGCCATTAGCCTTTGATGCTAAAGTGTTTTCCATTGACTCTAAATAGATGTATATTAAGTTGCGCTTTTTCTCTGGGAAAGTCAATTTGGCGGTTTTTGGATTGACGTAATTTTCTTCGTATAATTTGGTCGATTGGGTCAGGGCGTAAATATAGTTAGGGATGCCAAAACTCTGAATCAGAAGAACAATCGCAATTAAAAACATACTCAGCGAGTAAATTGCTTGATTTCGTAATCTCAAAAACGGCAAGATGAGTTTTCGTGATGATTTGATTTTTTTCAAGCAAAAGGCGATTATGCGATTGATGAAAGAGATCGATTTGTCGAACATTGGGATTAATAAAGCGCCGAATAATAGGAAAACCAGCGGAAGATTTTGCAGGACGGCCGACCATAAATTGTCAGATTTGCCACCAGCTAATCCGTTGACGAAATAAAAAATTATCTCGTCGATTTGCGAATTTTTAAAGACTATATATTTATAGCGCGCCGCAATTAAGCAAAATGCCGCCAAAAAAAGCAAAATGATTGATATTGATTTAATCCAGAAACGTTTGGTAAATTTAATTTTTCTCACCATTCTATTATATCACTTACGTTTTTTGCGGATGAAGGGGTATAATAAAAGCATGAGCAAGAATAAGACGCGCACATTCGGAATTAGTTGGTGGATTGGGCTGGTTTTATTTGCGGGGATGATTTGTTTGATGTTGGGCGATATTTTACATCGAGATGGTGTAATTGGCTCAAAAACTGATGTTTTAGTGATGGGTACGAATGCTGGATTTAAGCCGTTTGAATATATTGATAATAACCAAGTGGTTGGCTTTGATGTTGATCTGGCGAGGGAAATTGCTAAAAGTTTGGGCAAAGATTTGAAGGTCGAAGATATGTCGTTTGATGGG
>CAUTOA010000044.1:0-4208 GCA_963540205.1 uncultured Candidatus Saccharibacteria bacterium | reverse complement strand
AAAAACTCAACCATTTTCACAATTTCCTTGCCGATTCTGTAAATTTTCAGCTATTTTTCAGAATTAGATGTTGTAATAGGATTGTTGATTGGCAAATTGCCGATCCGAAAGGGGAAGTATGAGTACAACATTTTTAAGCAAAAAAGGATTTAAGGAGCTTCAGAAAGAAATTTCTGGGCTAGAGATTTCAGAGAAAGCGCTCACGTTGGAATTAAAGGAAATTGGGCGCGCCAAATCGCGTGATGACAAATTACGCCGCAACGATGTAATTACGCAACTGGAAAATATTCAATCAAAAATCTTTACGAAGAAGGATATTTTACGTCACGCTAAGCCGCTGCCAAGGAAGCGCGATCGATTGAAAATCGCTATTGGCTCAGTCGTGGATTTGGTGGATCAACAGGGAAAGATTTTCCGCTATACGCTGGTTCATAGTCTGGAAGCAAACCCTCTGGACGGGCGAATTTCCGTAGACAGTCCGCTGGGAAAAAGTTTGTTAAATCATAAGAAATCCGAAACCGTCTCCTGGAAAAATGGCTTGATGACCAGACAGCTACAAGTCGTTAAAATTAGCTAATCCAAATTGTCCACCACGACAGTTTAGCTCTCACTGGCAAGTGGGAGCTTTTTTATTTTAATAGCATTTTATTCCGTTTCTGAAATTTAATATAAAAAAACAAAAAATCACCATAAAAAAGTAATCAATTCTATTTAACCAACAATTCAAACCCCACTTTTTCGCCGATTACAATCTTTACAAAGCATCTGGCAATTTTCGGCAATAGTTTTTCCACCCTTACTCCATGGCGTGATGTGGTCAGCTTCCATTTCTTCAATTTCAAAATATTGACCACAGGCAGGACAGATGCCTTTTTGGCGTTCATAAGCTTCACGCTTTTCTCTGTCATTGAAAGTGCGGATAGAAAGACTTCGTTCGTTACCTGTCAAAACATAGTCGTAAATACCTTTCTTATTCGTCACATCTTCGTCTTGCATAAGCTCAGAAACTCTTACTTCGAGCTCTTCGGTGTTTAGGCTATCTTTGCCGTGAAGATTATATAATTTACCCCAATCAACGCCTTTCATTTCTTTACGGTATTTGATAAAAGTATTCTCGACCCACTCAATAACCGCCCGAAAATAAAGCCATAATTCATTGGCGTTTTGGTCGTGCTGGTGTTTGCTCATATAATCTTCAATATTGTTATCTGAAAGCCACTTCAAAGCTGTTTCTAGGTATTCTTGGCGAATTGGGCTACCATTTATATACTTTTCAGCTAAACCCTTTGCAGGGGCGTTAGATTTAGAAAACTTTAATTTTGCATCAGATAGCCACGAACCCATATAAACTGCATTACGTAATTCTTGGGCAGTTAATTTTTCGCCCGCAATATTGATAATCTTAAACCATTCGAGCTTTTCTTTATCCGTGCCAGTACAGAAATAAACTTGCAATTCATAGTCTAAAATCTGTTTTTGCTCGTCCGATGTTAAGTTATGAAAATAAAAAGGGGTCTCTTCAAACTGAACCGAAAAATCGCCATTCACATACTGACAAAGAGAAATCGTGCGTTGCTGTCCATCCATCACCTCAAAAGTGCCATCATCTCGCACCACCCAATACATTACATTAAGTGGAAAGCCTTTGCGAATTGTGCGAATCACTTCGTCTCGTTGCTCGCCATTATAGACAAACTCCCGCTGATACGGCGGACGAATGTCTAATTTACCATCATAGCCGACTACACCAGCTTCTAGGTTATCTTGATATCCTTTGATGACTTCGCCGATAGTGATTTGCTTGAGTTCGATTTTCATTGATTTGCCTTTCTTTTGATTAGAATTCTTGCATAGATACTTGAATACAGCTCGCCCGTCTCGCAGTCCTTAAAGGCGAATCTCTTGTCTTTCTCTGGGTTATATTTTCGATACAGCGTCCCTTTTGCGTTCATCGTGAATTTTCCAGTTGGTTTATTATTTTTCATGATTTCCATTTTGCGGTTTTCCGTGAATTCCACGCTACCGACTATTCCGAGAGCCACGATATTGAATTGTTCAGGGCTATATTTATCAATAAAGGTAATTGGAACTCCCATTTCTTCATAATAATCATATGGAATTTCGGCTACTTTATCTACATTTATAGCCTTATAATTTCCATATTCTGGATAGTCTTCGGGTGAATATTTTTTATATAAAACTATCTCTTCGTGTCGCTTTCTGGTTTCTAGGTTAGTAAACCAGTTTATAGCTGGAACTTTGATATATTTATCTGGGTCTAATCCCTTCCCAACGACAAACTTACGGTTGGATTCAAGAGTATTTTTATATGGCGATTTATACACCATGGACATATTAAAACCATAACCAGACCATATTTTATTTTCTTTTATGAGCTTAAAAATCTCTTTATATGTCAAGGCGTTCATATTACCTAAAATTAAAAATTTCTTATCATATTCTACCAATTGAGCCACATATTCACGAAAAAGTGAAAAAGGTGGATTCGTTACTACTATATCGGCTCTTTTTAGCAGCTCTACACATTCCGCACTTCTAAAGTCGCCATCGCCATCAAGATACGACAGGATTTTAGACTTTTTGCCACTGTCTAATTTGGCTTTTTCTCGGAGCAAAATTTCTTTAGTATCTAAAATATTGATGTTGCCACTGCCATCTATATCAGCAATGTCATCAAGTTCAATTTTATAAGCTTTGGAAATAATTTTGTTACGGTTTTTATTACTGTGCTTGATTTCTTTATTTTTACTAAAAAATGATAATTGAATTTCTTGATTGGCAATTGGGCTCGGGTCATAGCAAGTAGTGATTAGCTTCTTTATTCCCAAAGCCTTAAAGTTCATGGCGAAATATTTGAAAAAATTGCTTTCAAATGGGTCATCGCAATTGCAAAAAATCACCTTATCTTTCAGTTGAGCTTTATAGTGTTTTAATTCATTTTCTATATCTTTTAGCCTAGTATAAAACTCATCTCGCTTTTGTTTATTGGCCTGCTTAAGTGTATCGTGTGCCATATAGTTTGACGACTACTCCTTTCAATAGAGGTCGTCATAAAACAAAAATGGACGACCGCAGTGTTGTCAAACTATCACCGTGAAACAAAGTTTTCGGTGAGCGGTCGCCCATTTCAGACTTTGTTTCACAGCGAATAAGCTGTTTTACAGTGATAGTTTGACTATCCCATTTTACCATAAGACGCCAAAAAGCCGATAAAATACCCTCAGCATTACTGCTGAAAAGGAGTTGAATAACGATGACTAAAAAACATGTCTGGAGAATTACTCCGCAGTAATATAACGAAAAATGACTAATGTTATGACGAAGAACTAGCAAATATCCAACATCAGGGAAAATAATTAAACTAGGCGGTTAGACGACTCTTATCGCCTTGCTAGTTCAACCTCTAATTAGACAAAAAACCGATTCCAATCTAAAAAAGCCCTTTGATAAGCTCGTAAACTTGTCAAAAGGCTCTTATGGCTGGGACGGCAGGATTCGAACCTGCGAATGCTGGGACCAAAACCCAGTGCCTTACCACTTGGCGACGTCCCACTATTGCCAGGACAATGACGATTATAGCACGCCAGCCAGAAAAAATCCACACATCCTGATATAATATAACCTAATGAGAAAACAAATTTTTGAGACTTTAAGATTGGAAAAAATCGTTGGCGGCGGGCAAGCTATCGGAACACTTGACGACGGTCGCAAAGCGTTCGTCTGGGGAGGATTACCAAAAGAACTTGTAACAATTCGCGTGACAAAGAAAAAATCACACTTCGTCGAAGGGGTAGTGACAGAAATTATCGAGAAAAGCCCAGAGCGAATTACGCCGCGGGACGAAAATAGCTATTTAAGCACCAGTCCTTGGCAAATAATGCCGATGTCCAGCGAGCAATTCCAGAAAATCTCGCTAATCGAAGAGGCTTTTTCACTTCATAACATCACATTGCCTGAAAAAATCAAGGTCTTTTCTGACGGCGTGGAATTTAATTATCGCAATAAAGTTGAGTTCAGTTGGTTTGGCGACACAACAGAAAATAGCACAAAAGAAACTCTGGACTTGGCGTTTTTCAAGCGTGGCGGCAAAGGAAAAGTTATCGTTGACGGAACCAGCTTGGCGCATCCGAGTATAAATAAATTGGCAATTGAAATCCGCGACCTCTTACGAACAAAACCGATTGTCG
>CAUTOA010000043.1:0-4301 GCA_963540205.1 uncultured Candidatus Saccharibacteria bacterium | reverse complement strand
CTATTCAACACCTTTTTATTCATGTTGATTGAGAAAAAACTAATAACATATCCAATGCTAAATACTTGCATATTTATTATTTGCCTTCCTCCTGTTAAAGTAGCTATTGAAATAATCGCCGCTATTACGATTAACCACAATCCACACGCTCTCTTATAATTGAATTCTAACTTTTCATCTTTATTATAATTTAAAAAAGCCATAAATATCTCCGATAAAATTATCACTCTTATTATATCACCGCAACGATAAAGCCTAAAAATCGTAAGCATTTATTATCAACATATGATAAACTAATCTTATGGAAGCGCTTATATTTATAGTAGTAGCCGCCGCAATTATTTTTCTGGCAATCAAAGCAAGGCAGGGGACCGACGGCGACACAGGCCCAATTAAAACCCCAATAAAGAAAGAATATGTATACATCAAAAAATCTTGTGCAATGACGCCAAGTGAATTATCGTTTTATAAAACTCTACACGAAGCAATAAACGGATGTGTAATTATACCTCAGGCTCATTTAAGCATGTTTTTGGATCATGAGATAAAAGGTCAAAGTTGGAAAGCGGCTTTCGCGAGAATAAACGGCAAATCTGTAGATTTTCTAATTTGCACCAATGACATGAAACCTCTCATAGCTATTGAGCTTGATGACAATACTCACAATCAGCCCGATCGAAAAACGCGCGACGATTTTGTCAATTCGATCATAGCCAATACCAATATGCCCCTACTGCGATTTAAGGCAGGCGAATGGAACAGTGAAATAATTAAACACAGAATCACCCAAGCTCTTTCGCAAAACTAGCGATTAAAAAACAATAGAACAAAATACGAACTAATTTTTAGTTAATTTTTAAGCGTGCATAAAGCCGAATCGGCTGAATATTTATATTGATAAATTTTGCGCAATACAAGCACAAATTATAAATCCGAACCAATACAGATAAACCAATATACAACATAAAACACACCAAGCCAGCAAATAGGGCGGTTTATAAAACAATAAATGACAAGTAGGTTGATTTGGTGAAAATGAGATAAATTTATCGTGAAGAAAGACGATGAAATAGTCGTGTTTTAGATATAATTTTAATGTCGCACAATGTACCTTTTACGCAATAATAAATACATTCCAAAGATGAATATGCATATGTCTACATATATTCGCTAACACCTTAAAAACGAACTTTTTCTAGTAATTCGGCCAGGGGATTCTCTATTTGTATACAACTTCATAAAACATACCGTCTTTTATAAAAATATACACCAACAAAATACGAACTTAAAAAAATATTTTTTAATTCCAGCACTACACATACTGGAGTGCTACATTGATATTTTTACATCAATATAAACTCTGAGTATGCGCGCCGTAAACTCATTAAGTTTTCCACAATGCATTTTATATTATTTGACATTTTTATATTTTTATTGCCCTACTCCCCTAGCTTATCATTTTGTGATTATTTGACTTTTGCATATTTTTATATTGTTATATATATTTTCTACGCCATACAGAAATAGAACAAAAAGAGAACTTATTCTATCCAGAAGAGAAGTTGACCGCCCTACTTATAAAACGACCTCTGATCTACCCTGACGTCTATATACCCTGGCTTCGCGCCATTATTATCCAAATAACTCAAAGTAGCTATCGCCTGTTTAACCTGAGCTTGAGCAGACCTATCCACCGTCATACGGATCTGGGTTTCCCTGCCCTCAACCTTAAACCAAACTTGGCGTACAGTATTAGCCGGCAGAATAACCTCTGAAACATTCATTTTATGTTGCGAAAATTCAGACACGGCTTGACCAAGAAAGCTCAGGAATTGACGATTGATAACTTCTTGGCCACCCCTAGTCGGTAGACCGCTTTCATCACGAACAGCAACCGTAGGCGCGGCAAAATAGTTCTGCTCAAAAGTAACGCCGCTATCATCAACAAAATAAATCTTATCTCCGGAAGACCACTGGGCCACCGGCTGCCGAAACGTCAGCTTAACGGCTGATCGCGCTAGAAAATCTCCCTCCACGCGAATATTTTTTACCTCAGGAGCTTTCTGTAAAAAGAATTGCTTTAGGTCATTATTATTGAGGAAAAACCGAAATCTCTCCGCTGGATGAGCGCTGTAATATTCATTAAGAACGCTCACGTATTTATTAGCGTTGCTGGAACTTTTTGCGTCGGGAGTTTGGATTGAAATATTGATTGTCAATTGAAACAAAAGGAATATCACAACAAGCAAACTTACCGCAGTCGCAAACATTTTCCGCATTACACGGCGACGTTTTTTCACCAATTCGTGAGTCTCAAGCCTCTCGGAAGTCTCCAAAGGAGAGGACGTTTGGCGACTATTGAGCGTCCTGTTCCGACGATACGATTGAGCGGGCAAATCATCGTAATTCTCGGTTCGACGACGCGCCGCGATTTCTCGACGACTTAGATTCTCGTCCGATTTTTTCTTAGAGAAGGGGAATTTCACTTTCGCCTACCCTGCCTTCGCACCGTAGTAAGAATAATCTTCGCCATATCTTTAGCCGCGTTTGGCTTGGCAAATTTACCGAAGTTATCGCCCAAACCTTTAAGAATTTTCTGAGATTTTAATACGCCAATTATTTTTCGTGCCAAGATTTGGTTATCCTTATCTAGCTCATCTTCGGAAACTATCAACGCCGCCAATGCGTCCTGATAAACTTTAGCGTTTTTCAATTGATGCCCGCCCGTCAAATGACCATTAGGGATAATAATTGTCGGTTTATGTAGCGCCGCCAATTCCAAAAGAGTAGTCGCCCCTGCCCTGGTCACAACTATATCCGCCGCCGCCAAAACTTCCGCCATTCCGTTGTGAACAAACGCCTGCAGCCGCCAGCCCTCCCGCTCGTCGGTTTGTTTGAGAATTTCTTCATATTGCTGATTTCCCGATATCAAAAACACCGAAGCCTCAGCAAGCAGGTTTTCCCTAATTGCTACAATCGCGGAATTAATTCGACCTGCACCAAGTCCACCGCCAGTGATAACAACTAGCGGTTTATTGACATTAAAGCCCAATTTTTCCTTCAATTCTTTCCTCTCAGCCTCAAAATATGGATGGAATTCTGGCGCAACTGGAATGCCAACATATGAAGCTTTTTCTGGTGGATAATTGTAATATTCAAGCGGCGCGCCCGTGCCGATAGCTTTTGCGAAGGGACTCAGTAAGCGATTCGTCAAACCTGGATGCGCGTCAGAATCATGCAAAACCAACGGGATTCTTAATAGCCGAGCCGCATAGCCAACTGGCAAACAAACATATCCGCCCTTAATAAAAATAACATCTGGGCGCCACTTCATAAGCTTAAACAAACTCTGGAAAAATCCAATCATCACCTTAAAACCGTCGCGCAAATTCGGAAATAGAATTGACGGATGTAGATGAAATGAGATACTTTTTCCGTGATATCGGCGTAGTTTTCCAGCAATAATCAAATCGACCGGAATATTCTCATCGAACTTAGCAAAAATCCCGCGCGCGCTGGCGCCAAATTTTTTATCACACCAAAAACGAAGCTCGTGATCACCAGTTTTCTGTAATTCTCTAAATACGGCTACCACTGGCGTAACGTGTCCGCCTGAGCCGCCGCCGACCGCTAAGATCTTGGCCACTTTCACCCTCCTCTAATGCTTTATGTGACGTATATTTGGAAATTTGGAAAACTAAACCGAGCGCTGCCGCGATAAACAACATGCTTGTACCGCCATAACTTAATAATGGCAATGGGATTCCAGTAAGCGGCGCCAACCCTGTCATTGCGGCAATATTCAGTATCACGTGAGAAGCAATCCAGCCAAAAATTCCCGCCACAATTAGCCGCAACGTTACGTTCGGAAGCCTCGCGGCTACGTGCAAAATCGACAATAATAACGCTGTAAATAGCGCCAATATAGCCATTAAACCGACAAAACCAAATGTTTCTCCCATGACGGCAAAGATTGAGTCGTTAGTCGCCTCTGGAAGATATCCTGTTGCCTGAACGCTTTTGCCAATTCCAAGCCCCAAAAGCCCGCCAGAACCAATCGCAATCCTGGCCTGTTGAATGTGATAATTCTTGTTCTCCTGACTGCTCGTCCCTTTATGACTATCGCCCTGCACGAAAGTCATCACGCGTTCAATTCGGTGCGGCGACGTAAAAATCATCACCAAACCACAAAGCGCGACAATTGCCAGAATCTTCTTGAAAATCTTCCAATCGATTCCAGCCACCAAAATCATTGATAAGATAATCGCTATCAACGAAATTCCCGTTCCCAAGTCTTTTTG
>CAUTOA010000042.1:0-4301 GCA_963540205.1 uncultured Candidatus Saccharibacteria bacterium | reverse complement strand
CCAGCAAAGTCCTCAGCATCAGCGATATCGCTCAACACATACGGAGTATCGCCGTCCATCATTAGACCCATTGCAATTCCACTCACGGGAGCTGAAATTGGCACGCCAGCATCCATCAACGCCAAACAGCTAGAACAGGTCGCCGCCATTGAAGTTGAACCGTTCTGGCTCATAATCTCAGTAACTGAGCGAATAGCGTATGGAAAATCTTCTTCAGTTGGCAAAACTGGAAGCAAAGCGCGTTCCGCCAAGTATCCGTGACCAATCTCACGTCGACCCGGACTGCCCATTCGCTTGACCTCACCAACTGTATAGCCCGGCGCATTGTAGTGATGCATATAACGTCGCTCACCGTCGGTAATTTCCATAGTGTCAATCAATTGCGAATAACTAAGTGGCGCCAAAGTCACAATATTCATTCCCTGAGTCACGCCACGCGTAAACAAGCTGGAACCGTGAGCGCGCGGTAAGAATCCAACTTCCGAACTGAGCGGACGAATCTCGGTCAATTGTCGACCATCAGGACGAATTCGTTCGGTAACAATTCCTCGACGAACATCTTTATGTAAAGTCAAAGTAAACGCTTCGTCGTAATCGCCACGAACTTCGCTATATTCTTCCTCGTCCAGTCCCAATTTTTCCGCCATCGCCTCATGAAACTCGGCACGAATTTCGCTAATCATTTCATTGCGCTCTGGATATGGGCGACGGATTTTCTCACCAAATTTTCCATCAGCCCATGCGTTAACTGTTTGCTGAATTGATTCGTCTGGCAAAATTAGATCATATTCCTGCTGCGCTGGCGCAACTTTTTCCGCCAATTCGCGTTGCAAGGCAATCGCTGGCTGCATCATCTGGTGAGCCCACGCCATAGCGTCAACGATAACGTCCTCCGAAACTTCTTTGGCGCCAGCCTCGACCATTGTTATACCGCTTTCAATACCAGCCACAACCAAATCTAGATCCGACTTTTCGCGCTCTTCCGGAGTCAAGAACGCCTTAAATTCGCCATTAACTCGACCCACGCGCAAACCGGCCACTGGACCGTCAAACGGCGTGCCAGTTAACATTAACGCACTAGACGCAGCGATCATCGCAATCACATCTGGACGGAAACTCGGATCCATGCTCAAAACAGTCGCGACGACTTGAATTTCCTGTCGATAACCCTTCGGGAAAAGCGGACGAATCGGACGATCAATCAATCGACCGATCAACACGGCTTCATCGCTTGGGCGACCTTCGCGCTTGATAAATCGGCTGCCAGAAATCTTACCTGCTGCATAAAATTTTTCTTCATAATCAATCGACAATGGAAAATAATCCAATTGCACTGGACGCGGACTAACCTGAGCGCTGCCCAAAACTACAGTGTCGCCATAGCGCACCAAAACGCTACCAGTCGTCCTAAAACCGACGCGATTCACCTCTAACGTCAGCGGCCGACCACAAAAATCAGTGGTAACACTAAAAATCTCCTTGCCGCTTGGATTGATAATACTCATAAAGAGCTCCTTTCTTGCGGTAGTAACAGGGATGAAATTACTTGGCAATTTAGTCATCTCATCTCTATCACTTCCGCGTTACAAATTGCTCCTTATATTATACTAAAACCTCAGCCCAAACGCCAGCCGCGAGCGCACTTAACATAACCTTATTAACAGATGAGTATGTTATAATCTATCCATGTCACTTCAGCTAGATTCAGTAAAAAATCGCCAGAAAAGCTGGAAAAGCTATATCTTAACTATAATCGCAATCTTAATGATTCTTGGCGGAGTTTATTTGCTTGCCCTCATCAGCACGCCCCTTATTTTGTCACAAAACATTAACCCAAAAGACAACCACACCACTCAGCTCATCACTAAAACTGAGAATAAAATTACCGAAAATCGACTTTATATACCGAAAATCGACATAAATTTGCCTTATAGTACTGGCGGCGCCGAGACAATGGAGCATGGTGCGTGGTGGCGTAAACCAGAAAACGGCAACCCAAAAGATGGCGGCAATTTTGTCTTATCTGCGCACCGTTTTATCATGGGCTTAACTCCTCAGCAGACGCTCAGAAAATCACCTTTTTATAATATCGATAAATTGACCGTCGGCGATGAAATTATCATTGACTATAACGGCGTGCGTTACAATTACGTCATCAGCGAAAAACAAAGCGTTAAACCAGATGCCGTGGAAATCGAACAGCACACAGATCAGCCGCAATTGACTCTTTATTCCTGCACTTTGGGCGGCGCAAACGACGGACGAGATGTGATTATCGCCAAATTGAAAAATAGCCAGAACAACAAAAATCCCCTTTTCGTCAAAGGGGATTTAAGCAGTTTTTAACGTAAACTATTTACGCAAACCTAACTTGGCAACAACTGCTTTGTAAGACTCAAAATCAGTTCGCTCCAAATATTTCAGCAAACGCTTGCGCTTACCAACCATTTGGATCAAGCCGCGACGAGCCATGAAGTCGTGCTTATTCGCCTTCAAATGCTCCGTGACTTCTTTGATACGAGCCGTCAAAACTGACACCTGAGCTTGTGGGCTACCGACGTCGTTTTTATTGACCTGAGTCAAAGCAATTGCTTTCGCTTTATTTTCTTTGCTAATCATAGCTCTGTAATTATACCAAGCTTCTCTGTTTTTTGCAATTAGCTAGTAATTCCGAAGTCCGCCAGAGTCTTTGCTGCGTCGATAGAATAGTCGGCAATTTTTGTTCGACGCAGATTTTCACAATACGCGCCCGTCCCCAATTTCTCGCCAACATCCACCGCTAACGTCCGGATATAAGTTCCGCTTGAAACGTGAGTTCTGATCTTTAATTTGGGATATTCGTACGCCAATAGCTCCAACGAGTAAATTTCTATCACGCGCTTAGGAATCTCGACTTGTTTACCTTTGCGCGCCAATTTATATGCTCTTTCACCATTAATTTTTATTGCGCTAAAAATCGGCGGCGTCTGCTCAATTTTTCCCACAAATTGACTAATCACCTGCTGAACTTCTTCCAAACTCGGCTCATAATCAGACACATCAGTAATTTCACCCTCTGGGTCGCCCGTCGAACTATTCTTGCCCAGAATAATTTCTGCCTCGTACCACTTATCCAGCTTAGTGAAAGTTTCAGCTTCGCGGCATTTCTTTCCAGTCACAATAATCATTAGCCCAGTAGCAAACGGATCAAGCGTACCTGTGTGACCAACCTTCACCTTCTTTCCCGCCTGATTAGATAAAACTCGCCGCAAGCGCGCCACCACCCCAAAGCTAGTCATTCCCCGAGGTTTGTCTATGAGAATCACTTCGTCCATCAACTATTGTCCTGGGATGTGGAATTGTGCTGGATTGAAATCTGCGTTTTGAGCTGGCTGAGTTGGCATCGCGGTGATCGGCGCAGGCGCTGGAGCTTGCGGAGCGGCTACTGGCTCAGGAGCTACCCCTAGCGGTGCGATCTGTGGCAATCCATTTACATCAACACCTGTAGGTGCTGGCGGCATCGGTGGCAAAGCACCGAAATCTGGCATCGCTGGCGGCATTGGCAAATCGAAACCTGGAATGCTATTTTCAGGATTTGTTATTGCTGGCTCAATTGGCGCAATCGGCTGACTCGGAGCTGGCGCCACTGGAGCATTCAATTGATTTGTGTCGTTGGTAATTGCCGAAATAATTGATTCTTCAGATTGCGGCGCAACAGGTATTGTCGACAATTTTTGCTCAGCGGCGTTAGTTGTCGCGAACGGATCAATCTTTGGTGGTTCATCAGACGCGCCCATCGCCGCATTTAACGGAATATCGCCAAACGACGGCGTATTATCACCCACATATTTACCGTGCGTTAAGATGGTTTTATTTTGATCGCTAGCCAATTCTCTAATCTTATCCTCAGCGGCTTGTGTAGTCGTTGCGTTCAGAGTGCCACCCATCAGCGGAGTTTCCTCAAAAGAAAGCTCACCCTTTGAAACTATTTTTTCACTAGGCTTTTCTTCCTCGACTTGTGGCTCCTCCTTTATTGGCTCAATTTTAGTCAATTTCTCTTCAGCAATCCTAGCAGACTCTTCTTGCTTTTCCTTCGCTGTTTGTTCGGCTACTTCATCAACATCGCCCTTCTTTTCGTGGCTAATCGACAAAGTTCCATCCGCGTGTACGGTTTCCTCGTCTTTCTCTACTTCTTCAGTTTTATCCTCTGAAGTTTCTTCTTTTTCTGGAGATTTTTCTTCGATCTTTTCAATCTTCTGTGGCTCGTCCTCTACTTCGCTCTCTGCGATCTTTGAAACCACCAATTGCTGATTTGCGCCAGC
>CAUTOA010000041.1:0-4420 GCA_963540205.1 uncultured Candidatus Saccharibacteria bacterium | reverse complement strand
AATCAGAGTCCTACCTCGGCAACACGTGTGAATGATGGAATTTAGGTAAAATCATACGCCTATTGTAGTAAATTTCATGCTTTTTGTAAAGTAGGAGCTGACGGAGTTATCGCGAGAAATAATAGTGTATCATTAATTTATGGACAACATCACGCATCGCATCGCCGAATCTATTCGCACCAATGATTTGCCAGCTTACCAGCGTGAGCGCTACCCCGCCATTCAAGAAGGCGAGTTTGTTCGCTTTACGGATGAGGATTTTCATGGCGTTGATTTTGGCCAGTTTGTCATGGGATTTTTCGTGTTTGAAAACTGTAATCTGGACGATGCAAAGCACATCTACGGGCAACCGATTTATTTTATCAATTCGTCGGTTCGGAATGTGGATTTTCGCGGTGTAAAAGCTATTATTGAAGCAAAAGATTGCGACTTCCGTGGTATGAAATATGACGAGGAAACGCAATTTGTCTATGGCAGCGGGAAATTGGCAGCGCGATCGCGTTTCATAAATTGTCAATTAGATGATGAAACTCGTGATTTTTTGAGCCAACAAGGCGTAGAAATCAATTAGCTATTTTCCGCCAGCACATTTTGCTGCAGCCAACAATACATCGCCACGGTAGCCGCCGCACCGACGTTTATGGAGCGAGTCGAACCAAACTGCTCAATCGCCACAATCTGATCCGCAGCGCCAGCCAGCTCCGCAGAAATCCCCGGTCCTTCTTGTCCAAATACCAAAACCGCACGCTTTGGCAGCGACGTTTGCGACATATTAACGCTTCCTGGGATATTATCAATCGCAATAATTTCCCTGCCTTCATTACGCATATTTTCAATAAATTCTTCCGTCGTCGCCAGATATGTAATGTGTAGATACTTATCCGTCATCATCGCGCCACGCTTATTCCATTGCCGCCGACCGATAACGTAAATCTGCCGCACGCCAAACGCATTGGCACTCCGAACGATTGTCCCCATATTAAAATCTCGCTCGGTATTTTCCAGCGCAATCACCAAACCATGATCTTCAGAATCCAGTTCATTTATAATCTCCGATTCGCTCCGACCCTTAAACTTATCAATGACATTTCTTTTATCTTCCATCTCTGTTATTTTAGCAAACGTCACAAGAAAGAGACAAGAAACTGACAAAAATCATTGACATTTTTTCCTATGTATGATATAAATAATACCAGCTTTTCGCTCGTCAAAAGGGCAAAAGTTGCCCTTTATAGACGTAAAACGACAAATCCGTGGAAGGATGATAACAGTGGATTTTGGTTCTTTGCAGCGCCGTACCAAGAGGTACTGGCGCAAGACGAAGTGGTGCTCAGTCTTTGTGCTGTTCACCTTAGCCAACCTCCTCATCACCATCTGCATTAGCGCAGTATGGTCATCGCAAGAGCCGCAAGTGTTCGCTAAGCTATCGGTAAACACTTGCGCAATGCTAGCCTGCTCGTTCCTAGTGATCAAGCAGCGCCTAGACGCCAACAAGTCTATCCGATCTGAGCAGTTAGCCTTTGAAGGCCTAATGGCAGATTTCAAGGGTGTCGAGGCCAGTAACGACAGGCTCCGGATGGAGCTGAGCGAATCTCAGTTAAAGTGCATCGATCTTCAAACGAAGCTCGATGCAGCCACACTAGATCTCGAGAAAGCTCGTCGTGAGAACGACGGGTTCCGAGAGGAACTCAAGGGCGCCAAGGCTAATGAGAAGGCCGATCTTGAGAAAGCGCTCGAGGCTCTGAAAAAAGAGCTAGCGGTCGCCCAAGAAAAGCTAGATCTAATCAAGTCCTTTTTTCGGGATGAGATTACAGCCTATGACACTCTCTCTGACGCCGACGTTCTCCGCTTAGTGCTAAGGGCGATCAATGAACGCGACTGGCTTCGAAAGAAGCTTGAGGGCGCCGAGGCTAGTAGCGACAGGCTTAAGGGATCGTTGAAACGGTCTCTAACAAATTGTCGGAAGCTTCGAAAGGAGCTTTCGGCAACCAAGCGCGAACTTGCGGACACTCGGAAAGAGTTAGATCTAGCTCTCTATGCGCGCAACACGGCACGAGACATAGCTAAGAAGGCCATCTCGGAACGCAACAAGTTGCGTTCCGAGAACGACGACCTCAACAAGAGGCTAACCGAGGCCACGATAGCTTCCGGGTGGTACCAAGGCGAGTGCATTAGCGCCGAAAGGCGCATTGCTCACGCCAAGCAGCAAATTGCAGACCTTGAGGGTGCCCTCAAGGATGCAACCAGTGCATTGCCGAAGGAGATCCACGGTGACGACGAGTGACTTAGTCACTCGAACATAAAGGGCTAATGCCCGCTGAAATAGCTTGCCTTGAGGCTTAAGCCTCGGCTGAAGCTCTCGTCTCGGCGGGCTATTTCTTTTGGTTTTGAAAATTGTTTGTTATGCGTATTGACATTTTGGAATATATGAACTTGTGACATTAAAAATCACCCAATTCCAGGGTGATTTTCTTATGGTGAAAAATTTCAATTCTTGGTGCGGATGAAAGGACTTGAACCTTCACGTACTTACGTACACTAGCACCTGAAGCTAGCGCGTCTACCAATTCCGCCACATCCGCATGGGCTACGCGTCAATTATAGCCCAATTCTCACCCAGTATCAAGCTTGATTACGAAGTTTACACCACGCGTTTAATTCCGCCGCCAACTCCTTTGGTTGAGCCTCCGCTTTAATTCCTGGATTAAAAATTCCAGCTGGATCAAAGATTTGCTTCACCTTTGCGTATAATTGTTTTTCATCATCTGGCAGATTTTTATAGATAAAGTTGGCCTTCAGCCTTCCGTCACCACCAAAGCCCGCAAAAGAACCTTCATACTTATCAACAATCTGAGAAATTTCCGCCAACAATTGAAGAATCTTCTGGCGTTCACTCACCTTTTTACTATCAAACGTCGGATGTAGAGAAATATAATCGCTTGAAAAATCAACAAAAACTGGCAAATCCACGCCGTACTTAGATTCCAGCGACTTCAACTCGCTAAGAAAACTGCCAATCTTTTCTGGCGCCATTAAAATCCCAGAGAAAACGCGTGGTGTAATCATGTGCGGCTCGCTCGGAGTTTCCGCCAAAGCCAAAACAGAGTGCAAACTGAACAAATCCTGCTCTTCCAAATGTAGAGTTTTTATGTCAATCGCTTCGATAGACTCTAACTTTCTAGTCAATTTCTTCGCGGCTTTATTACGCGCTCTGTCAGAAAAGTCGTCAAAGATAGCCAAGACCACCGCACCCTTAAAGCATTCTTTCGGCGCCCACTCAACCACTTTACCGACGACCGCAGCCTGACGGAAGAATCGCCCGTCGATTATTTCCACCGCCGACGCCTTATTTTTCATCGCTAATTCCACGGCTGATTGCGCGTCTGACAACTTTTTATACGATGCGGCAACAACTGAATATTCCGGACGAATAAATTGCGCCTTCATAATAACTTCGCAAATCACACCCAGACTTCCCTGGCTGCCAATAAACAGCGGCGTCAAGTCAAACGACCCGTCTTTTTGCTTCACCCGAGAAATCCCGCTGTAGCCAACCGTATCTGGCAAAGCTGGATCCATTTGCGAAATCAGCTCGGCGTTATCTGAGATTAAATTGTCAATCTCTCGATAAATCTCGCCCTCAAACGTCGATAAGCCTTTTTTCTTACTCAATTCGCGTCGAGATATGCGACCAGTCTGGATCACGTCGCCGTTACTTAGGACAATTTCAAGCTGTTGAACGGCATCAGCAAAACGACCATGCGCACCAGATAATATTCCAGATGGAGCTGTGTTAATTGCGCCGCCAATCGTGCCTTCTTCCGCCACATATGAAGTTCGCGGCAGACCCAAACCCTTATGAGTAGACAAAGTTGCGTTGATTGCCGAAAGAGAAATTCCCGCTTGAGCATGAATCAGTTGTTGGCGAGGATCAATACCAACCACACGATTCATATACGTTTTTTCGTCAATTGCAATGCCTTTATTCGTCGCCGCGCCAGTTTCATCATTGCCACAACCACGAACAAATACAGGTAAAACATGACCTTTCTCTGCCAATTGAGAACAAAATCGCATCACTTTCCTGATGTCGTTCATATTAGCCGCACGAACAATCATTTCTGGTCGGCGCGCCAAAAGTCCATTGTCAACCTCAACTTGACTCAATGCAAAATCCTGTGACGCGACTTCGCCACTAAGATGTTCATTCAAATATTTCGCAACTTTATTCATCAATCCTCCTTGGTATGTTACTTCAATTTTAGCATAAGCGCGGACAGTTGATAAGTAGAATTTGTTTTGATATAATCGGGTTATGCGGATGTGGTGGAATTGGTAGACACGCATGCCTTAGGAGCATGTGCCTCACGGCGTGAAGGTTCAAGTCCTTTCATCCGCACCAAGAATTGAAATTTTTCAC
>CAUTOA010000040.1:0-4470 GCA_963540205.1 uncultured Candidatus Saccharibacteria bacterium | reverse complement strand
TATCTGACGATGCTATACATAATTGCAAACAAGAAAATAATCGTAGCAATTGGACCAATCCATATATATCGATAATCACCAAGCGCTGGAAGAAACAGATCCACTACAAAGCCAGGAATACTACATATCAACAGACCAATCATGTAAATCGCGACCTGCTTGCGTCGAACAGGATCTGATTTGCGCCACGCTATATGCCCAAAACACATAGAAATTAAGAAGAATACCGAGAAAAAAGTTGCAAAAATAACATAGTTGACCGCATGAATCGGAATTCGAGAAAAATCTACTGGAGTGACGATTTCTGATGTATTAATAATAAATTCAGGCACCAAAATAATATACAGCGAAAAAATCGTTATTAGTATACTAGACGCGCAAATAAAACTCTTTGTCGATTTTGTCGATGGGAGAAATGATTTTGTAGTAAAAATAGCCAACGCAGGACAAAAAACAGCCGAAGCGACATAAAACCATCTGGATGCAGTGTCTAATACTATACCATTGTCTGCCAAAGAAAACACCTCAAGTCCAGCTGACCACACAGCCAAACATAGACAAACCAGAAAAAACCAATGCTTCGCATCGTGGCGTCGCTTCGACTTTTTAAGTACAAGCACACCCAAAATTAGCGCCATTAACGCAACCAATCCTAGCACTAATGCTCGTATCATCATACTAATGCTTATTATAGCATCTTATTCTACTTTTCAATCGCAAAAACCGTATAAACGCCGCTCGCAGTAACAGTAGCTTCGATAGATTCCTTTGATATGCCAGATTTTTGGAGCAATTCAAAGCCTTCTTTAATTGAACGCATCGTCACTTTTGGAACCCATCCCATTAGTCCATGCAAAAATTCTTTTTGTGGGCGATTTACGTTCATATTGCCAGTGATCATTAGTCCACCGGTTCGTAAAAACTTCAATGATTCTCGCGTCAATTGCTTATAAACGCCATCTGGCAGATATTCTCGCAAGCCAGAATCTTCCGCAATATCCAGTTTACGATCGCCCAAAACTCCCTCCAAACTCAAAGGCTTGCCAAGCTTACTGAATAATCGCTCACAATGAACTTCAATCTTATCTTCCAAATTCCATTTCTTAGCTAGACTCTGCGCCGCTGCTAGAGACAACGGATCCTGATCTAGCAGGATAACCGTTGGCGCCTCGCCCGTTTCATCCTTAAGTTTTTTCAACATCTTCAAAGTCGCCAATCCCGTTCCGCAGCCAAAACTCATCACCAACATATCGTCAATTGAACGATTCTCTTTTTCTGCCACTTTCTTCAAATGGTCAATCGATAGGCCATTCACTGTTTCCACTCGCTCACGAATGCCAAGCGAATCCGCACAATGCCGAATGACGTTAGAAAACTTCTCCGTCACCGGCGCCTGGATAAACTCTCGGACTTCACCAATTCTCTTCTCTACTTCTTCAACGGCCGTCGCTTTATCTACGCCGTTGTTGATTTTATCTTGAACCATAACTTCTGTCAGCGGTAAGCCATTAATTTTCTCATCAAATACCGACTCATCCAGCGGACCACTCATAGTTGGATATTTACCTTTTGACGATAGTTCGCCCTTTTTGCGAGAAACTCTTAATCTATAAGCTTCAGAAATTGTCAAGAACGTCAGTGCGGAACCTCGCTGATTATGCCACGGCTGCGAATCAGTTTGATCCTTGCCATACAATAACTTATCACGAAAAATCTCCAGATATGAATCTATTTTTTCACCCCACTTGCCCATCTTCACAAAAGGAGTTTTATCTAAAACATTCGCAATTGCCGCGGTGGCTAGATTTTTATGAATAAAGTGTTTACGAACCTCTTTTAATTTTGCATCGCCTTGTTCCAGATAATTGTATATGTCCTGAATTTTATCCGGATTATTATATGCAGGGTCGGTCTTTTCTCCAATTTTAACCCTGCATCCTTCACTCCTAAGATCCGCAATTTCATTATTTAATTTTTCATTAGCTTCATGATCAACTCCATTAAGAAAATCACCTGCTTCTGTAATACACCGTTCGTTCCTAAAGTTTTCCATGCCAAAAATTATAACATAGTTTATATGATATACTTAGAGCATGATAAAAATCGCTATCATTGAAGACGACCCAACCATCAGCCAGATGTACCGGATGAAGTTCGAATCAGACGGGTTTGACGTTCGCTTGGCCGCCAACGGACAAATTGGTATAGAAGTAGTCGAAAAGTTTCAGCCAGATATTATTTTGCTAGATTTACAAATGCCGGAAATGGACGGCGCGGAAGCCTTAAAGCGAATTAGGTCTAAAGATTGGGGAAAAACTATTCCCGTTATCGTCCTTACCAACCTCGGTGAAGAAGAAGCCCCGCGCGATTTAAAGAAATTAGGAATTCATAGCTATATCGTAAAAGCAAATCTCACGCCACGCCAAGTTGTCGAGCAGGTCAAGACTGCCATAAAAGCCGCTTAGTTTTTTGATTGATTCGCAATTTTTAGACAAGCCGTAATCACATTATCAAACAGCGCAGAAACCGTTAATGGACCAACTCCGCCTTTTTTTGGTGTAATAATTACATCATTACGCTGACGCACTTCTTCAGATACGTCGCCAACAATTTTTCCATTTTCCGAAGCAGTTCCCGCGTCAACAACGACCGTCTTAGGTTTAATCATCTGGCTTTTAATCAGCCCTGGAACTCCAGTTGCCGACACGATAATATCGTAATTTATCAATTGAGATAAATCGTCACCTTTCTCAAAAACCGTCACATCAACGTCGGACTTCAGCCATATCTTCTCAAGAGGAGCGCCGACCAAACGACCTCGCCCGACAATTGCGACTTTCTTACCCTTCAAGTCAACGCCATATCCGGCCAGTAGCCAACTGATAGCCGTTGGTGTAGCCGCCTGAAAAATCGCCCTTTTGCGCAGACCGTCAACATCTTTATCTTCTCGAATACTCTCGAGCAATTCCTCGGTCTGCTCAGGATTACTAATCGGCAATTGCAGAATTATTCCTTGAACGTCGTCTCGATTGTTCAATTCTTGAATCATCTCCAAAGCACCGCCCGCAGGGACTCGATGAATCTCCACGTCAATCAAAATATCAGCGCCATATCTCTGTTTCAAACGCATATACGTTTCAATAACTGGATTTTCGACATCAGTAACAATCGCCAAACGAGGATTAATATGCCAAGCCTGCCTTAAAGCTCGCACCTGTTTCGCCTGGCGCTCCTTGATAAATCCAGCTAGTTCTGAGCCATTTAGTTCTCTCATTGTCATTAAGTATAGCAATTTTACCATCTTGAGTACAGATATAGTGTGTGCTATAATTTGAAAAGCTTGGATCATGGCGGATGTAGCTCAGTTTGGTTAGAGCGCTGGATTGTGGCTCCGGAGGCCGTGGGTTCGAACCCCATCATTCGCCCCAAGTTTTACGACAATTTGTTCACACCGATAAATTATTTTCAATAAAACGGTAGACATTTTTATTGATTGTTGTATAATGAAATTGTGGGCCAGTAGCTCAGCTGGTTAGAGCACCTGCCTCTTAAGCAGGGTGTCGAGGGTTCGAGCCCCTCCTGGCCCTCCAAAAAAATAACCTCACACTGAAGTGAGGATTTTTTATTTATCCAAACGGATTATATCCGCGAGAAGGCGGCTCACGAAAAGTAGTTCGATTAGCATTAAACGATTGACGAGAATTGTTCACGTCTGACGGAACGTTGTTATTTTGTAGACCATTGACTCGTCGATTCCCGCCAGACAAGCCAGTATCAACATGATCATTAGCGCTCCTCAATCGAGGCATCACACCAATCTCTGTACCAATTTGCCTTACTCCACCAACCACTGCCGAGGATTGGTATTTTTTAATATATTGACGTTCCGAATTCACTTTACGATTAGCTTTCAGGGATCTACCAGTCATTCCATACGCCTTAAAACCATCAATTGATCTTCTTAAAGAGCCAGATAATCTAATCATCATTTCCCGCGTCATTTGCGGTTTTTTATTCGCATCCATATATCCCCCATTAGTTATATGAAATGGCGCCCCGAGTAGGATTCGAACCTACGACCTTGAGCTTAGAAGTCTCCTGCTCTATCCAACTGAGCTATCAGGGCGTATTCACATTATAACATCTTTCTGCTACAATAGTAAAAGCTTGCGGGTGTAGTACAGCGGTTAGTATGCAAGTTTTCCAAACTTGAGATGGGAGTTCGATTCTCCCCACCCGCACCAAGTTAGACAATTTCAATCCATAAAGGGCATCAATGGATCCATATATTTATACAGAAAAGCCAAAATACCAGCCGCATGATATTGAAGATGCGTCCGAATTTTATGATGTAATTGAACGAAGCAGCTTAACGCACCAACTGTCTGAAAACCGACCATATGTCTATTGGACAATGGAAATTTATGATAAGTCCAATGGCATTAAAGGCGGCGGCGGACTTGGAGTTTT
>CAUTOA010000039.1:0-4506 GCA_963540205.1 uncultured Candidatus Saccharibacteria bacterium | reverse complement strand
CGCAAGTTCACTCAGCGGCGCCATAAATTTGATGACCGCTCATAAATCCAAAGGTCTGGAATTTCCGCACGTTTTTGTAATTGGGGCAATTGACAGTGCTTGGGGCGAAAAAGTTCGTTCACGTAGTCGAGCTATCCGATATCCCGCAAATCTCCAACTTCAGCCAGCGGGCGCCACTTACGACGAACGACTTAGATTATTCTTTGTGGCGATGACTCGCGCCAAAACCACATTGACCATGACTTATTCTCAAACCAACGATTCTGGCAGCGACACGATAATCGCCAGTTTCTTGACGAATTGCACGCCGAACGTCATTCCGACCAGCGATGATCCAGCTGAACAAATTGAACTGGCTGAAACCGACTGGACGACGCGACTAACTTCGCCGATTGTTCCAGAATTAAAGGACTTATTGGCGCCAGCGCTGGAAACATACAAACTTTCCGCGACGCATTTGAATAATTTCCTCGACGTTTCACGTGGCGGACCGCAGAATTTCTTATTGAACAATTTGCTACATTTTCCATCCGCCAAAAATTCCGCCGCAGCTTACGGAACCGCAATTCACAGCAGCCTTCAGCAAGCGCATTGCTCATTCAGCGCCGATCACCAATTGCCAAGCACCGAACAAATCCTCCAATTTTTCCAAAAATCCCTCGAGAGCCAGCATTTGCCAGCGGACGATTTTCAATTGTATTTGGATAAAGGGAAGTCAGCTTTGACCGCGTTCTTAAACGCCAAATCTTCAGATTTTCACGACACGGACTTGGCGGAATTGGACTTTTCAAACCAAGGTGTAATTATCGATAACGCCAGATTGACTGGTAAACTTGACGTCGTCGACATCGACAAGCAAAATAAAACCATCTTCGTAACGGATTATAAAACTGGCAAGCCGGCGCATTCTTGGAAAGGTTCGGCCGATTACGAGAAAATCAAACTTCATAAATATCGTCAGCAATTGATGTTCTATCAGCTGCTGGTCGAACATTCGCGCGATTATAGCAATTTCACGTTTACTGGCGGGCGATTACAATTTGTCGAGCCAGACATGAAGACCGGCGATATTCTTAGCTTGGAAGACACATTCTCCAGAGAAGAGCTGGCTGAATTTACGCAACTAATTGAGATTATTTGGCGAAAAATCACTACCCTAGATCTGCCGGATATTTCTGACTATTCGCCAGATTATAAGGGAATGTTGCAATTCGAAAAAGACCTGCTGGCGGGCGAAATATAAAAATATTCTGGTATATTGTTGCATTTTTTTATAATTAGTGTTATTATAATAAACGCTTTATTGATAAAGCAGCTCTCGACTTGACACCATAAATAGTGTCAAGTCCTGACCATGCTTCGCACAAAAGCATGGTCTGAAAGATGGTTAGAGATCCTTTTTTATAGCCGCAACTGCGGCAGGGAGGGGGTGATCATTTTGGCTGGAAACCAAACTGATGCGCGCCGACGCGCGCAGCAGGAGTATGAGATGGCCAAGCGCACTGGAGTAAACAAGCGCGACCTGGACAAACTATTCATCGCGTATGCGGTGGCACAAGATGAGGAGAACAAAGCTTGTGGGACGAGCTATCAGGCTCGTCGATAGTTTTTTTAGTTTAGACGGTCGGGGTTTGTGCGACCCCGAAACCCGCCGAACCACGCGTTCGGTAACAGGGCGTCCGTCCGCCCCTGGGAAGGTTCCCCAGCCGGTAATCCGGAAAAGAATCACAGGACATGTAAAATTGGAGTCCCTTTGCTTCACATAAGGAGCGAAGGAGAGAATTCGACTCCCTCCATGTCCGCCGGGGAGAAAGCAAGACAAAGACGTCTTGCTTCCTCCCCCCCAATTTTGGGTTCGCGAGATTCATTCGTCGCAGATTCTTCTCTCAAAGATGAGATTAGAAACTACTACGAACAGAACCGCTTGAGCCCGCCCACACCCTATCTCGATGACGAGATAGGGTTTTCTCCTTTTTGTGATAAAATAACAGAGATGACATCGTTTTGGAATGATTTACCGCAGCCATTTTTCATATTGGCACCAATGGAAGCCGTCACCGACGTCGTGTTTCGTCATGTCGTGAAACAGGCTGGCGCGCCAGATATATTTTTCACCGAGTTCGCAAATGCTACCGGCTGGGTTCACGCTGGCGACAAAGCCATAGCTGGGCGACTAATTAAAACCGACAATGAGCAGCCGCTCATTGCGCAAATCTGGGGTGGCGAGCCAGGGGATATGGAAGCTTTCGCTAAGCACTGTACGGAACTTGGTTTTAACGGAATTGATATTAATATGGGTTGTCCTGCCAAGTCTGCCATTAAAAGCGGTGGCGCAGCACTAATTCGCCGACCCGACATAGCGATAGCCGCAATTGACGCTGCTAAAAAATCTGGATTGCCAGTTAGCGTAAAAACTCGGCTGGGATATACTTATGTCAACGAGTGGCGTGAGTGGCTTACGATAATTCTCCAGCAAGATATCGTTAACCTGACGATTCATTTGCGCACAAAAAAAGAGATGAGCAAAGTTGCGGCGCATTATGAATTGATTGATGAAATTGTTAAATTGCGAGACGAAATTGCCCCACAAACTCTCCTGACTATCAACGGCGACATCCGCGATCGAGAACATGGCCTGGAAATTGCCAGAAAACATCCCGGCGTGAATGGGATTATGATTGGGCGAGGCGTTTTCAGCGATCCGTTTTGCTTCCGCGAGTCGAAAACTGACGCAGATAATCATAAGGAAGAATTGTTGGCACTCCTTAATTATCACTTGGATTTGTTCGATTCTTACCAGCCGATTTTAGGACGACCTTTTGAAACTCTAAAACGTTTTTTCAAGATTTATATTCGCGATTTTGACGGCGCAAAGGAGCTTCGAGAGAAATTGATGCACACCACGACGACCGACGAAGTCCGCCAATTGCTTGAAAAAATATAGTTATTATGGTATAAAATAGTTTATGCGCCAACTCGAAGGATATTTATCTATAACACCAATCGCTATTGATGATACGAGCGATTTGCGGGAACAAGTAGATCAACTGTACCCAGGAGATATTGCATTATTCGGCACTGACCGGTTAGGTGTGCCGTTAGATTATATTTATATAGGGTTAGATCCTCGCGACGATTACTCAGAAGGTCGCCGCAATAGCATCAATGAAGTTGGGTTTTATGATGCAACATCATACTGCTCGGGCGTACCTCTCGCAACCCAACCTTGGGCAATCAAGCCATATCTTACACAGCGCGCAGCATTGAAAGATATTGATACTATGCGAGATATCAATAGCTTAGAGCACCCTCAAGCAATTCGCACCTTCGAGCCGAAAGGCGTTATCCACCTCGAGAATGGAGAAGTGGCAGTGATTACCGATTTTATACAAGGCGTGCGGAGCTGCGACAGTCTAGTCGACGAATATCGCGAGACTATGTTACCTGAAGAAAAAGCACGGCTTATCGCCCGTACTGCATTCGCCACTATGCATTATTTTCACAGCCTAGAAGAACCGTATACAATGAATGATGCGCAAATAAAAAACTTTGCATTTACCATCAACACTGAACCGTGGTGTATTGATACCGAAACATTTCAGCAGACCAAAAAAGACTTGGCAAAAATCTCTAGGTTCGTACGAGACGTTGAAAGTTGCGCCTATTCAATGAGTGGTCAATACAATTGCGACGGTCAGCGGATGCTAGACCGAGAACTTATTATCGAGTACTTTATTAAGCCATACGAAGAGGACATTCCTAATCTATATTCCTATGACACTGTCGATATTGCGCAAGTGTCAATCGAGGACCTCAAGCAAGACATAGCACGAGGAGCCTAATAATCAGGCTCCTTCGTAGCATTGCCGATATATAATTAGCGTCGTCGCTTACGCCTATGAAGATCAGCAACCTTCAATCGCACCATATGACGATCGATAAGTTGCTTAGCTTTCTCACGTTCAACTTGATCACCAGCCTCATCACGCGCCTTAATGGCACGCTCCAGAGCCTTCTGAGTTTCCGCTTCGATGATATCGTCACCGTGATCAGCTTCATCAACCAGAATCTGCACCGACGAATAGTCAATTTTTACCACGCCACCAGAGATTGCGAAATATTCCAGCTGATTATCGGAATCTTCTTTATGCCGACGCACGGTAATCACGCCATTCCTCGCGATAGTCACTAGCGGCTCATGGCTTGGGAAAACGGAAATTTCGCCGTCAGTAGTCGGAATTGACACCGAATAAACTTCTTCGTCAACCTTCGTACCGACAAGTGTGACTAATGACAATTTCATGGCTATTTAGCTTTCTTTTCAGAATGTTTTTTAGCCTCGGCAGATTCAGCTTCAGCGTCGCGAGCAACTTGGTCAGCCAACGTACCCTGAACCATATAGAACCAGTTTTCAGGCTTATCATCATATTTACCAGCCAAAATATCGGAAGCGTCGCGAATGGTATCTTCCAATTTAACGTAAACACCTGGATTTCCGGTAAACTT
>CAUTOA010000038.1:0-4588 GCA_963540205.1 uncultured Candidatus Saccharibacteria bacterium | reverse complement strand
GAGTACTTGGCTTCGAACCAAGGGGTCGCAAGTTCGAATCTTGCCGGGTGTACCAAAATAGCTCGTCATTATGACGGGTTTTTTATTTATGACTACACCATAAAAACACTAGTCGAGCAGTTTAGCTAGCTATTTAATGGCGGATTCTGAACTCCCGGCGGCATTTGCGCAGATTGTGAACCTAAAATTTGGCGAATTTGATCAGCAGTGATAATTGTAGTTGAGCCAGGCGCGACAGTTCCCGCCAGCATTTGCTTGGCGACGGTATTCTCAACAGCTCGCTGGACGACGCGGCGCATCGGACGAGCCCCCAATCTTGGATCATAGCCAGCCTCGACCAACAATTTCTTACCTTCTTCCTCGACCGCAACTTGAATTTTTTGCGGCGCCAAGGTCTTATTAACTCCCGCCAAAATCAAATCAACAACCTGCAGCAACTCCTCTTTTCCTAGCGGACGGAACAGAACAATTTCATCAAAACGGTTCAAAAACTCTGGGCGGAATAAATTGGCATTAATCAGTTCGTTGATAAACGTCTGTTCGAACTGCTCCAATTGATAGCCCCGCTCAATATATTCACGAATTCTATCCGCGCCAGCATTCGACGTCGCAATCACAATCGTATCGCGAAAACTAATTTCTCGGTTATTTTCATCGCGAAGTATTCCCTCATCCAAAAGCTGCAGAAGCGTCGTCAAAACCTGAGGATGAGCCTTTTCAATTTCATCCAAAAGCACGACAGAGAATGGGCGCTTCTGAACTTGAGCAGTCAAGCTTCCCGGATCTCGCGCGCCATCCGCAATTAACCTAGCCACGTCATCCGGCCTGACAAATTCGTTCAAATCCAAGCGAATCATATTGCCTTCACCGCCAAAATAAACATCCGCCAAAGCTTTAGAAAGCTCCGTTTTACCAACACCAGTCGGACCAAGAAACAGAAACGCGCCAATCGGTCGATTCTGATTCCTAACACCTGTGCGCGCGCGGCGAATAGCGTCAGAAACAACCGTCACGGCTCGCGTTTGATTGATCATTCGCTGATGAATTAATGACTCCAAGTTTAACAATTTTTCCTTTTCATCGCTCAAAGATGCTACTGAAATTTTTATACCAAGAGTCTTTTCAATCGCGTCATCCACAGATTGCGCGGTCACCAACCCGCCACTCGCATAACTTGCCGCCGCTTCCAAAATTTTCAACGCCTTACCTGGCATTACTAAGTCCTGAACATAACGATCACCAACACGATATGCCTCCGCCAGCGCCTGATACATATATGTCACTTTGTGCTGCGCCTCAAATAAAACCAATTGATCGCGCATAATTTTCATAGTTTCAGGTTCGTTTGACGGCTGAATTGCAATTGTGTTCAAAGAGTGAGCAAGCTGCGGCTTAGTCTGGGAAATTTGCAAAAATCGCTGATCGTCCATCGTTAAAATCGTCCTAAGTCTGCCCGCCTCCAGAATTGGCAATAACACATTACTAAAGTCAACCGAACCAACGCCTTCTTCAAAGAATAATTGCGCATTATCCAGACATAAAATCACGTTTTTCGACAGAAAAGCCTCATTCAAAATCATCGTGACTAGATTTTCCAATTCCCCGCGGCCTGACGCCACGCTAATCAACGACGACGCATCCAGCATAAAAACCTGCTGATACATCAGCGAACCAGGAACGCCTCGATGTCCGTCAATCAGCATTTCCGCAAACGCCGACACGACAGTACTTTTTCCCGCACCGTCAGCTCCAACCAACGTAATATTCTGCCGCCCGCCAGAACTAAACGTTTTAAGCATCTGCCCCAGAGCCTCCTCGTGCGCAGCTAACTTAGTTGTAAACGCGCCGCCAGATACACTGACGCTAATATTCTGAGCAAATCGACTCAGCAGTGGCGTATAACCAAAAGACCAATCCCTAGCAATTCCGCCCGTATTTAGCGGTTTCTCTTTATATTGGTCAATCAGCGCCTTTATTCGCTCGTACCATCGAATAGTCTCCTCGACATCATGAAAATCGATCTTCATATTCGCCAGCAAAGAATCGTGCTGTGGCAATTGCTTTACTATCGCCGCCGCCAAAACCGCGCTAGTAATCTTCGGACTTTCCGTGCTCTGCCAGATTTCAATCGCCGCCTTCCAAATCTGCTCCGTTCGATTCGGATCATCGACGGAAATATTACGCAAGAAATTCGGCGTCAAACCCAGCCGCACTGCCAAAAATTGCCCAGCTCGCGTGCCTGTAATCGCCTCAGCAATATCAATCGGCGTCGGCCTGCGCGGCAATTTACCCAAAACGTCCGCCGCCATCACATCGTCAATTGTCTTAGGATTTTTACTAATTTCCGCCGTCTTAAGATCTTTTTCCCACCAAATTGACACCATAATCATTGGACCGCTCAGACCAAATAATAGCCAGCCAATTGCCCCGTGTTCAATCAACGACCACAAACCAAGTAGCACCATCATAATGCCGACAGCTATCGCCACGATATGCCAAGCATTGCCAAACCTCACAGAAAATCGTGCTTTCTGAGATCGTAAACTGTCGTAATTAAATCTCGGCTCTATTTCCATACAGAAACTCCCAATTGCCATAAAATAATTCCGATAAACGGCATCAGTGGCAGCGCCAGCCACATAATAACCCCTACAATCATCCACAAAAATCGTAGCAATATCATCAATATCCCAATAATTATCACCATCGAGCGCACCACCGCACCAATTGCTCGCGAGAACATTTTGTCAAAAAACGCAGATAGCTGCACGGACAAGTCGCCGCCAACCGGAGCAGCTGAAATTTGACGAAACGGATTGAATAAGGTTTTCAAAAGTAGCCCGACTGAGAAAAAATCTGCGGTTCGTAAAACTCCCAGAAAACTTTGGCGAATATATTGCAACAAGCCATTGCCATACCACCACTGAAAGATACCCACCAAAAACATATTGATATTGTAGCACATCGGCCCGGCAGAGTATAATAGACAATATGGCAAGACAGATGATTAGTACTATTATTGGCAAAAGCGTCAAGAAAGTCGCTAAATTACGCGGCGGCGGTTCAGCCTTGCCCGGTTTGGTGATTGAAAAAATTGACCCAAAATTTATTCAGAGAACGCTGGCAGATTTGCCGCAAGGTGTGGTGATTATTAGCGGAACGAATGGAAAAACGACGACGACAAAAATTGTCGTAGAGTTACTGGAATCAGTCGGGCTGAAAGTCTTCACCAATCGCACTGGTAGCAATTTTTCCCGAGGCGTGGCAGCGGCGCTACTCGATGAGGTTAATATTCGCGGCAAGCTGGACGCCGACATTGCAGTTCTGGAACTTGACGAGGCTTGGGCGGTTAAGTTTGTGCAAATTGTTCGTCCGCGCTTTTCCCTGCTTCTGAATGTTATGCGCGATCAATTGGACAGATTTGGAGAAATTGACAATACAGCCGCATTGCTTCAAAAAATAGCTGAAGCCACCAGCGACACTGTCGTTCTCAACCGCGACGATCCGCGAATTTTTAAGATTAGCGAACATATTCAGGCTAAAAAAGCTTTCTTCGGTACAACCAGCGAATTACTTCAGTTGATGCCGATAGACGACACTCTAAAATACGGAACCGCAGTCGCAAATCAAAGCGTGGCGGCTGATGTTTTATTGAAAAAAATTAACGCTCAACAGGCGACTTTTCAAATTGACAATAAAGAAATTGACGTAGATCTGCAACTTACCGGAGTTTATAATCTTCTCAATGCGGCGGCGGCGGTTACCCTGGCTCGACAAATCGCGGGGCCAGAAATTACCGATACAATTTTGTCTGCGCTGGAAAACATAAAGCCGGCGTTTGGTCGTGGCGAAACGATTTACCTGAATGGCACGCCAATTGAGCTTATTTTGGTGAAAAATCCGAGCGGCTTTCGGTTGGCGCTTCTGTCGTTCGCCAAAAACAATAGCGCTACGATGATCGCTGTTAATGACAATTACGCCGACGGACGAGATGTAAGTTGGTTCTGGGACGTCGATTTTTCACTATTGAAAAACGTAGCAATGATTAGTGGCGTGCGTGCTTACGATATGGCTTTGCGGCTTCAATATGATGACATTCCAATTGGAAAAATTGACACCAATATTTCGAAGGCCTTGGAAGATTTTATCAATACTAATCCCGATGAGCCAAAACAGATTTTTTGTAGCTACACAGCCATGACAGCAATTCGTCGTCTACTGAGCGAAAAAACCGACGTGGAGGAAATATCATAATGAAAATAACAATTGCGCAACTTTATCCGCGAGATATGAATCTTTATGGTGACTGGGGCAACACGCTAGTCCTGAAAAAACGACTAGAACGACGTGGTTTTGAAGTAGAAATCATCGATCACAATCCAGGCGATTCAACGGATTTTTCTAAAATTGATATTTTTGTTGGCGGCGGCGGACAAGATTCTGGGCAGACGATTATTCAAAATGATCTTCTAGCGCGAGCTGATGAACTACGACAATTAGCAAAAGACGGTGTGCCGATGTTGATGATTTGCGGAATGTACCAATTATTTGGTCGATTTTTCCGAACACTCAAGGGCGAGGAAATTGT
>CAUTOA010000037.1:0-4748 GCA_963540205.1 uncultured Candidatus Saccharibacteria bacterium | reverse complement strand
CGTAATACAAAGCGGAGCAACTTTACGCGCCCATTTTTGGTCTGGAATAACTTGGCAAACTGTATTATAAAGTCCGTCGAACGTCCATTGAATTAGCCTTGTGATAAAATTATGCTTCTTTTTACCTAAAACCGCCGCACGAGTACGGAACATTACCCACACCAGCACGATCAATCCCAAAAATCCCATCAAATGCGAATTCGTAATAGATACGCCAGCAATATTGAGAACTTCGTCAACCTTTACTGAAATATGCGGACCAGCGCTTGCCATATAATCGATCATTTTTTCAACTCCTGCTGTTTAATTTTAGCAATTTGCAAAGCTACGAGAATCACTGAGATAATCGCACCAGAAATAATCCCAGCAAGTAACCATCTCATCTTCATTCCGCTGACATTATCCAACCACAATCCTAACAAAGTTAAGCCAATTGTTGGCAAAAACGTTCGCCACATTGTACCAATCATCGTCCTTGCCAGAATCATCATCGCGCCAGAATCGCCTGTATCATTAGCCGAAATGTCAGTTTCTTTTACCATTACTTTCCACTATATCAATCTGTTATACTATTTTGCAAGATGCCACGACGAAATTATTCAAAAAATAGTCAAAAAAGCCAAAAAACATCATTGATGTCAATTTCAGGGTTGGCTAATTGCCAGAAGAAACGTCGCTTCTCAACAGAGATAAAAGCCCGCCAAGCAGCAGAAATCCAAGAATTAGCAAACCCGAATTTGTCGATTGATATATATCACTGCGAATGGTGCAAAAATTGGCATTTGACGTCGAAGAATTCTAAATAGACGTAACCGTTATGTTATAATTAAAAGTGTTATTAAATAGGGGAATATATGAGCGAAGACACAACGAACAACCATCAAGACACAAAAGTTGTCGTGTACAACACTAGCTGGTGCGCGTTTTGCCACACGGAAATGGAATGGCTGAAAAAGCTGGGAATTGACTTTGTTTCCAAAGATATCGAGGCTGATCCTGGCGCAAAAGAGGAGTTGCTAAATAAAAATGGCGGCAATTTCCAAGGCGTGCCAGTAACAGACATCAACGGGGAATTAGTGCTTGGTTTTGATCGACCGAAACTACAAGATTTGCTACGAAAAAACGGCTTACTAGCCGACTAATTTTCTTAAAAACAATTCAAGATTTTCCGTCAAATTCTGGCGGAAAATTTTTATTCTGCGCCAATTTGCACAACTTTTCCGCCAAGTTTTTCGCGGAAATAATTATCGTGGCTGACGTAAAGAATCGCGCCGGAATACTTAGCCAACGCCGTTTCCAGCTCTTCGATACTCGGCAAATCCAAGTGATTCGTCGGCTCGTCTAAAATCAGCAGTTGCGGGTCGTTCGCCAGCATAGCAATAATCTGAAAACGTGCCTTTTGACCGCCAGACAAGCGAGCCAGCGGCGTCATCCGATCGGCATCTGTGAACAAATAGTCAGCCAAAAGTTGCCGAATTTTCGTATCAGAAATCGACAAATCGCGACTCATATACAATTTTTCAATCGCTTTTTCTAGCGGATCAGACAGATATCGCTCGTCAATTTCTTGCTCATAAACGCCAATTCGAACCTGCGGATCAAGGAAAATATCGCCAGAATAAAGAACAGGACCGCCGTCAAAACTCTTGCCCGACGCCAAAATCATCCGAATCAACGTAGTTTTACCAGCGCCATTGCGACCTCTAATTTCAATCGCTTCACCTTCACGCAAATCAATATTCACATCCTCAAATAATATCCGCTCACCAATCCCAACCGCCACATTTTCCGCGCGAACCAACACGTGCTGACTGCGACTGGAAGCATCTTTCATACTCAGGCGAATATTACGCGACTTGAATTTTCCGTAACGCTCCGCCGATTTATAATCCAATTGGCTAGCAGATTCTTTATCAATCCAAAACGTCGGCTTTTCCATTTCTGATAATTCCTCCAGCTCCGCTCGCGCCTCATTTTCCAAGCGCTTAAACTTCTGAATCGTGCCAGGATTTCGCGATTTTTCCTTAAGCCTTTGATAGTCCAAAACTTTTTGCTTCAGGTTAACAATTCGCTTCTCAATCTGCTCAAAATTGTTCATTCCAGCCGTCGTCGCTTGAGCGTTCTGCTTCAAATACGCGTCGTAATTTCCACGGTAACTCACGGCTTGTCCGTCCTTAATCTCAACTATTCGATCAACTTTCCCAAGTACATCACGATCATGCGTAATGATTAGCATCGCTTGGTGCGGCTGCGAATTCATCCAGTCAATAAACTGCTGTTTCGCAACGTAATCCATGTGGTTTGTCGGCTCGTCAACTAGCGCCAAATGCGCCTCCGAGTGTATAATTTTAACAATCTCAACTAATCTTTTTTGCCCGCCAGACAGGGAAGAAATCTTCCGATTACCATAACCGTCTAATTGAAAATTGCTCAGCTCTCGCTCAATTTTTTCTTCAACTTGATAAAATCCTTTTTGGTCAAATCGCTCCAGAGCCTGTGTATATTCTTCAATCTTTCGCATATTGTCGCCCATAGTCAGCGGATATTCATCAATGATTTTCTTCAGCTTGGAATATTCTGGAAGTCCGCTAAGAATGTACGCCATGACCGTTTGATCGCCCAGGCCGTGATGCTCCTGAGCTGTAGTCGCAACCGTAATGCCGCGCCGAAAAATAACTTCGCCCGTATAATCAGTATCTTTTCCGCTCAATATTCCAAAAAGTGTCGACTTACCAACGCCGTTGCGACCAACCACACCAACTTTCTCGCCGTCATCCACACTGAACTTGACGTCTTTCATCAACGTCTTATCGCCAAAACTTTTCTCAGTAATGTGAATGTCGGCTATCATGCTTGAGATATTGTAACATAAGTCATATTTCAGCCGCACCAAACTAGCCTAAATATACTGTCGCGTTAAGTTTTGTTATAATATAATCCATGTCAAAGCCAAAAGCTAAAAAACCAGCCACACAGAATATTGTCAATCGTCGCGCACGGTTTGATTATGAACTTGGCGAAGAAATTGTAGCTGGCTTGGTTCTAACTGGAATGGAAGTGCGAGCTGCCAGAGAAGGTCACGTCCAGCTTAAAGGCTCATTTGTTAGCTTAAGAAACGGCGAATTGTGGCTAAATAACGCCAGCTTTTCACTGCGATTAAACGTTCGTGGAGAAGCAAATAGTCGCTCAGTAGACACTTCGGCGCGGAAATTATTGGTAAGTAAAAAACAATTGTCCAATTTTACAGAAGCCAAAAAACAGGGAATGACAATTGTCCCGACCAAATTATTGACTAATGGAAAATTCATTAAAGTTGTAATTGCGCTCGGAAAAGGTAAGAAAAATTACGACAAAAGACAAACCATCAAACGCCGCGACCAAGACCGAGAAACCAGGCGACTTATCTCCAATAGATAATCGCATTAGCTACGAACTCAGCATGAGATTTATTGATTTTCGCGCGCTTTAATTAGATTTCCATAAAGCTTTTCAAGTTTCTTCACTTGACTGCGCTCCGTGAATTTATTAGCCAGCTTCTTACTTTCAGCGCTAAATTCTGCTTGTTTCTTCGGGCTTTTTAGAATTGCAATTACTTTTTCCGCGACACTTTCTGGATTGTTCTCCGCAAAATAGCCATTAACTCTATCCTTCACAACCTCTGAAACTTCCTTGTCGATAATAACAATCGGCTTTCCAGCGTGAGCAGCTTCGTGAAGAACCCAGCCTTGCGTATCTTTAAGCGAAGGAAAAGTAAACACGTTCATCACTTTATACGCCACGCCCAAATCTTCTCGCGGCATAGCGCCAGTAAATATAATCCTATCCGCAAAATCCGTCTCGGCTGCCATTTTTTCCAAAGTCTTTCGATATTCAAAATCGCCGACAAACAATAGCTTTGATTTCGGACGAGCCTCGGCAATAAACTCGCTAAACGCCTGAATCAAAATTGGCAAATTCTTTTCCTCGCCCAAACGCCCCACAAAGCCAAACACTTCATCTTTTTCATCAAGACCCCATTGCTCGCGAAATTCCGCAACTCGTTTCGCGCTCGCCCGCGGAAGAGCATTCACACCGTTTGGCATTAAAGTAACATCGTAGGTGTAATCTTCGGTCTGCCAAGATTCCAATTGATCGCGGCTTTTACGCGACAGAGCAATCACCGCATCCGCCTTGCTATATAAAATAGTAATGACGCGCTCAATAATATCTTTATTCCATTTCGTTACGCCATTACGTGGACGATATAATTTGGCGACTTCCAGCAAATCCTGTCCATTCAGTTTTACCGACAATGGAAAAACCACTCCCGCCAACGCCAAAACTCCTGGCAAAACCGCAGGATAATGATCAACGAACTCATATAGATCCGTACAATGCTGGATAATCAAAGGAATATTATTTTTCTTCGCCGCCTTCACGCCCAATAGACCAATTTGCGACGGCGTAAAAATATGTACCACGTCCAGATTCATATTAGCAATTTGGCGCTGCACCACAGGAGGAAAGAACACCGACGTGTCATAATCATCAAAAAACGCGCCCGTAATTGAACGGAAACGAATTATTCGACTATTTTCATCTTCGTGAAGAAGTTCGGCTTGCTTGGACGGACTAATAGACTTTGCTGGGCAAAAAACATAAACCTCATGTCCCAAAGCTTCTAGCTCGCGCTTTAATGATTCGACAACGTAAACGATACCGTTAATGGACGGCCTGTAGCTGTCCGTAAAAAGTCCTATCCTCATAAT
>CAUTOA010000036.1:0-4775 GCA_963540205.1 uncultured Candidatus Saccharibacteria bacterium | reverse complement strand
TCTATTTCGCCATTTTTCAGTTCATCATAACGCTCGTCCACGGTAGCTTTCAAATCGGTGTCTTTATCAAATCGAGCAATTTTTTTGTTCGGGAATAAACTCTGTAATTCGTCTTCAATTCTCTTAGTTCCGATACCTTTATGAATGATGTCAGCGTTTTTACACTCAGGGCAACTAGTGGGAACTTTGGTCGAAAAACCGCAAATATGGCATGACAATTTATGACTATCCGCATGCAGAGTGAGCGGAATAAAGCAGCGTGGGCAGCCAGCCTGCCAGCCGCAGTTATCGCATAATGTGATTGATGCTGTGCCGCGTCGATTGTGAAAAATAAGGACTTGCTCATTTTTTGATAACGCTGTGTTTATGGATTTCAAGAGTGGGTCAGAGAGAAATTGATGTTGAGTAAAATTGTTGCGCTTTGTCATGTCGATCAGCGTCACGTTGGGGCGAACGGTGTCTGGTCTTGCTGGTTTTGTCATTGTAATGATTGGCGTGTTTGATTTTTTTGCAACGTAATAGTCGGCGACTGCTGGGGTGGCGCTACCTAGAATTAGCTTACCGCGGTGTTGATTCGTAAGGACTGAGGCGACGCGGAGGGCTGAATATCGAGGGGATTGCTCCTGTTTGAAACTTGGTTCGTGACACTCATCAATCACCACAAGTCCGAGTTGTTGCACGGGCGCAAAAAGGGCAGACCGTGGACCAATTATTACTACCGGGTCGTTTGAGCTAATAAACCTTTTCCAGATTGCATATCGTTGAGCTTCTGTTTGTTTGGAATGGGTAACTATGACATTTGGCAGATGAGCGGAAAATTCGGCAACTAGTTGTGAGGTTAGGGCAATTTCGGGGACTAAAATTATTGACGATCGCTCTTCTTTTAAGGCTTGTTTTACGGCTTCTATGTATACTAGAGTTTTTCCTGAGCCAGTTACGCCGTGTAAAAGTGCCGTTCCGGAATGGAGATTTTCGATGGTCTGGAGGGCTGCTTTTTGCTCATCGGTGAATACATTTTTTGTTCGATTTTCTGCTGGATTGACTGAGGTAGGCTGGCTAATTGAGCGACGTTTTTTGGATAATCCGCTGGGTAAAATTGCTTGCCAGACGGTCGCTTGGTGTGTGGCATAATATTTGCTCATCCATATAGCAGTCTGAACGAGTTCGATTGGCAAGGGATATTCTTCAATGATTTTACTAATTGGCTTGACTTCAAAATCCGGTTGGCGAACTTCTTGTAGAACTACACCAATAGCATTGATCTTGCCGATTTCTATAGCAACAATCATTCCGGTCGGCAGTCTTTCCTCTGAAGAATACGTAAACGAACTCGCGCCGGCGCGGACGATTCTTGTTGGCGAAACCAAATAGTAATGCATGTTCATATTATATCGCGAAAAAAATGCTAAAATAAGCATATGTATTTTGAGAGTCGTTCGCAGGCTGGGGCAATTCTGGCTGATCAAGTACTGGAAAAGTATCGCTATGAAAACTGCGCGGTGGTTGCAATTGGTGAAGGTGGCGTGTTGATTGGTGAGCAAATTGCAGTGAAGCTTCACTGTGTCCTCATGATGCTACTTAGCGAAGGGATTGAGATTCCTGGGGAAAGTTTAAACATCGGGGCGATGTCGCAGTCTGGGCAATTTACGTATAATAGTCAATTTTCTGACGGTGAAATTAATGAATATACTAGTGAATTCCACGGTTATCTGGAGGAGAAAAAGCGCGAAGCTCATCAGAAGATGAATAGACTTTTGGGTGATGGTGGAATCATTGATAAGGATATGTTGAAGGATCGGGTGGTGATTTTGGCGAGTGATGGTTTTGGCGATGATTTGTCGGTTTTGGATGTGGCTTTGAGTTTTCTGAAGTCAGTTCGGATTGAGAAATTGGTGATTGCGGTGCCGTTTTGTGGCGTGGCGGCGGTGGATAAATTGCATATGACAGTTGATGAAATGCATATCTTGGATGTGAAGGAGAATTTTATGGGATTAAATCATTATTATGAGGATAATACATTGCCGTCCAAAGAGGAAACGATAGCGAAAATTAATCAGGTTATTTTGAATTGGAAGTAAAAAACTTGTCGGGTGTTGTAAAATTGTGATAAACTTTAATTAAGAAAGATGCGTTAGGGAGGTTATGTTAGACGTTTTTATTACATCTAGGGTGCGGCGAAAAATTGTAGTAGTATACGCTAAGTATCCTGATTTTCACACACATGTTCGCGGATTAGCAAAGCTAATTAAGGAAGATCCTGGAAATATTCAACGAGAATTGAAGCGACTAGAAAAGGTTGGATTTTTGCAGAGTGAAAAGCAGGGTAACTCACGTACGTATTTTACTAATAAACAATTCCCAATTTTTAAGGAATTGCAAAGTATGGTGATTAAATCTCAGCAATATTCAGCGCGATCAAAGCGTGGCATGGCTGATAAAGACTAATGACATTATTTGAGAAAATTTTAGCGGCTCGAGGCTTAACTACGCGTGCGGCGCGTGAGGAATTTTTACATCCGAATTACGCGTCAGTAAAGCACGATCCGTTTTTATTGCCAGATATGAGAAAAGCAGTGGAACGCTTGAAAAAGGCGCACGCTGAGGGTGAGAAAATTGTTATTTATGGCGATTATGATATTGACGGGCTGAGTGCAACGGCAATTCTACTGGATGCGTTTGGTAAGTTTGGCTTTAAGGAAGTTGGCGCATTTATTCCGAATCGGTTTGTTGAGGGCTACGGAATGACGATGGGCGCCGTTGATAAAGTGCGAAATATGGGTGCGGATTTAATTGTCACGGTTGATACGGGAAGTTTGTGTCATGCGGAAATTGAATACGCGTCGAGTTTGGGGATTGATACTGTGGTGACTGATCACCATAACGTTGCTGAGGCTCCACCGCCGAGTATTGCTGCAGTTAATCCGAAGTTTCCTGGTCATAAATATCCGTTCCGCGATTTGTGTGGTGCGGGTGTGGCGTTCAAGCTGGTGCAAGCTCTACAAACTGAACTGGACGGGCTGCCGGATGGTTACGAGAAGTGGCTATTGGATCTGGTGGCGCTGGGAACGGTTTGCGACATAGTTACGTTGGCGGATGAAAATAGGGCGAATGTCTATTGGGGCTTGGAGGTTTTGAAAAAGCAGAGGCGTCCTGGTCTGAAGGCATTGATGTCGGTGGCGGGAATTGAGCCAGAGAAGGTTAATGCTAGACATTTGGGATTTGGCTTGGGTCCACGAATGAATGCGGCGGGTAGATTAGAGACGGCGCAATATGCTCTGGATATGCTGACGGCGAGTGATGGTCTGGAGGCATTGGAAGCTAGTGAAAAGTTGGAGGAATTGAATATTAAGCGTCGTAGTATTCAGGACGAGATTTTTGACGAAGCTTGCCAGCAGGCGGACAATATGACTGACGATCGAGTTTTGGTGGTGAATAGCGACAATTGGAATCACGGAGTTATCGGCATTGTGGCGTCAAAATTGGTCGAGAAATATAAAAAGCCAGTTTTTATAATCGGTGAGCGTGGTGATGAAGCCACTGGTTCGGCGCGAAGTTTTGGTGATTTTTCTGCGGCCGATGCGGTTCGTGTAGCTGACGATATCATTATTAAGGGTGGTGGTCATGGAGCGGCAGCTGGAGTGACCTTGGCGACTGATAAAATCGACGATTTTAGACGACGAGTGAATGAGTTTTATGATTCACTGCAATTGAAAAACCAAGAATTGTATCTACTGCCGAGAGCTGACGTTGAGATCGACGATTTTTCGGAAATTAATGAGGAGCTGATTGATAATTTGGCAAAGATGGAGCCATTCGGCAATGGGAATGCCGAGCCTATATTGAAAATGACTGAAGCGACGGTTTTAAATGTGAGGAGAATGGGTGCGGATGGACAACATGTAAAATTGACTTTGCGTGATAAAAATGACGTTGTGCTGCAGATGCTGGCGTTTAACGCGCCAGAAGAATTTTTCCGTGAAGTGGGCGACGAAGTGTCTGCTTGGTTTCAGCCGACCGTAAATGAATGGCAGGGAATGCGGTCTGTTGAAGGGCGATTATTACATTTGGCTTAGACGTAATAGTTGCATTACTTGTAGAGTAGATGTATTGTTATAGTGTATTAATATTTTTGGGTGGTAGAATTTTTTGGGAGGTTTGGTATATATGGAGTTTTCTAATAGCGGCAGAGGGGAAATTATATATCAGAAAGATACACATACTAGCCTGGGGAGGGTAGCGCTAAAGTTACTGACTAATTATCACGAAGATACACGCTCGGAGCTGCCTGGCAAAGCCTTAGCGGATCTTAAAGAAGAGTATGATGACGTAGCGGGTAAACATAAGGAATTCGCTGAACATTTGAATGAAGCTTCTAGCTTGAGTTCTTTAGTAGCAGCTGCTGGTCACTTAATTTCCCTAAAGGACGTAATGTATGAGATAAATAATGGCGTTCAATTGTCTTTATCCAGTGATGCGAATGGAGAAGTTCCTGGCGATTCGGCTTTGCCAGAAAATATTCCTTGTGACCTTGCCAAAGTTAAAATTTCTGAAAATGATGATGGTACGTATACTGCCAAGATCCCTGTTACAGAACACAGATTTGACTGTAATAGACATATACGGGCTGATGTGACCACTTATACTATTACGTTTACTCCTGATGGTGAGGTATTAAATCTCACGTCAAAGAAGGTGAAGGGATAATCTAGTTGGCAAATACTTTCTTATCTGTTATAATGTTTGCAGTATGGTACAAGTAACACGTAAAGATCAGA
>CAUTOA010000035.1:0-5317 GCA_963540205.1 uncultured Candidatus Saccharibacteria bacterium | reverse complement strand
TTAATTGGTACACCCGGCAAGATTCGAACTTACGACCTCTGGCTCCGCAAGCCAGCGCTCTATCCAGCTGAGCTACGGGTGCATACAGCCTTTCGAAAATCGATTGGCCATAATAAAAATGTAAAGTACTTTCATTGCTATAAAGCACTGAACTTTTGTATTCTACCACATAAAATATAGTCAATCAAGCTATAGCTTTATCAGCCGAATAAACTTCTCTAAGGCGTCTGGCTTAATTTCTTGCATTGGTAGACGCGCTCCGAGCATGTCGACGATTCTTTCGCCCTCTGCTTCGGAAAAATAAATAGTCAAACCTGGTGAGAATCGTTTTACTGGCAATAATAGAATCGAATGTTGGTTGTTTTCGTGAATTAATCCAAATGCGCGAAATTCGCTAAAATCGTGTAAAACATCGGCGATGTAAATGCCTTTGGGGCTAATCGCGTAGTTTATTACTTGTGGGGTTTTGTTTGACAATACAAACAAAGCTACGGCCATAATTGGTAGTAAAACTGCGAAAGTCCAGTTCTTAAACACTAAAATTGCTAAAGCCATTAATCCTAACAACACGATGACGAAAAACACGTACCACAATTTACCGCGTTGAACCTGCATGCCTTCTGGTGCGTTCCAAGCTATTGGCTCGGTTAAATCAATCCCGTCAGGTGATGGCGTTTCAAAGTCTTGGTTTTCTGGACTATCGTTCATGACGTTAGTATATCACGATGAGAATTAGCGAACAATTAAACGTTAGTGGTTGATCCGCCGCTTAAAGCTGCGCCGAGGATGAAGTTAATTATGGCGTAAGCAAAGACTGCAATTAATAGACCGATGATTGCATACAAAATTGTGTTTTTGGCGTTTGTGACAGATTCTTTTTTACCGCCAGATATTACATAGCGAAAACCGCCGAAGATTAGCATAACGACACTTAAGACGCCGACACCGAATAGCATAATGTTGATGGCGCGCCTTACGATTGATGAATCACCATTAGCCAAGTTGGACGGCGTATTGTCGCCGCGTGCCGCGTTAATTCCGGCTGGTGCGCCGCCTTCACCTAATGCGGAAACTGGAGCAGTTACTAAAGCTACGCCGAATCCGATTGTAAGTAATCCTGCTATAATTTTAGAAATATATCCTTTTACCATAATTCTATTATACCCTATTTGCAATAAAGCTATCAATAATTACACTTATATGGTACACTAAATAGTGAATTTGGAGGAGTACCCAAGTGGCTGAAGGGGACGGTTTGCTAAATCGTTAGTATGGAGAGATCTGTAGCGGGGGTTCGAATCCCCCCTCCTCCGCCAAGATTCAGAGATAGTACGGAAGGGTGACCGAGTGGTTGAAGGTACCGGTCTTGAAAACCGGCGTGCGGTAAAACGTACCGAGGGTTCGAATCCCTCCCCTTCCGCCAAAACATTACTATTGAATTTGAAAAATAGGAGATTCATGCGAGTTTCCTATTTTTTATTTCTCTTGTTTGACTTGAATCGTACTTTCGTAACTTGCGCCAGATAGACGATCAAACATAAAGCGTCGGTTAAATAACGCTACGACAATTGTAATTAATACGAATAATATGAATGCTAATAACGCAATTGCGAATAGACAGAGAAACAATAGCGAATCTGCTTCCTTATTAAATTCGTTCGCGAGGTAAAACAAGCCTGCGGGAATGATGCGAAAATATATCGTGAGTAAGATTCCTCTGAAAATTGTGCGAATCCATTTTTTATTTTCAAATGTTAGCCCAAACTTTAATAATGCGCTACCAAAAGTTTTACCATTCAGTAGAGGAATTAGGCTAAAATAGAGAGCTAAAAATAGCGAAAACGGAAGTTGGGTTTTTGATAAGGCGTAAAGAATGCGGACGATAACAGCGTCGATTATTAGAGATAAACTAACACGAATTCCAGAAACTCGTGAGCTGGCCTCAAGGGATTTTTCATCTATTTCTTCCCTGGACGGAAGTAGCCACGTCGCAAACCAGCCCAGAAAGTAACCGACGCATCCTCCTATCGTGTTCTGGATGATATCATCGACGTCGGCTAATCGGTAAGGCTCTGAATAGATGAAATAAAGCCCGGATAATTGAGTTAGTTCAAAGAATAAACTTAAAATAGCTGTCAATAACAACGTCTTTTTAAGGCTACATTTGAAATAGTAGCGCAGGTAAATTCCGAACGGAATGAGCATTAAAACGTTGAAAGCAGGAACGTAAAAAGTGGGATGTTTTATCGCCGTAATCCAAGTTGAGCTATCTGTTAATATAAATGGACTATTCTTTATAAAATCTGCGACGAATGAAAACGGAATTAAATTCAGATTTTCTGCGTAAGTTGTGTGAACGGATTCTGGATTTGGTAACGGTAAAATAACTAAGAAATATACGGTTAATAAATATAGAATAAAGGAATAGAAAATCAAAGTCCGCAGCTTATTGACGGAGCCGTATTTTCGATAGTTAGCAATCATATACGGCAACGTGATAAGAAAAGCCAAAATTGGAAAAAGGATTAGCGCGACCTTAATAGAAATTAGATATCCCATAAGATCAATTATACTAAACATTTTCTCTGTAAAGTTCAGGATGACTATTTCTATGCTGGGAAATATACTTGACAAAAAACAAAGCTTATGCTAACATTATAACCAGTATTCTAAAAATAGATACAAAAAGAAAGAATAAAAATGAATTTAGTACAACAGTTTTTCACCGTTACAACTATGTTTGTTAGTTTGAATGTAGCGTTTGGTGTGCTGCTGCACGATACCAACGTCGATAAAGCGTTTTTGTCATCTTGGAAAACATATAGCGTTCAAAGTGACGTTGAGGGTGAAATAAAAATGCCAGAAACAAAGCCCCATACTCATCCAGAACACGCTCAATTGTCAAATGTGCTGAAAGAAGGTTCGGCGCGACCGCGAACTACGCCTCGAAATAACGATAAGAAGCGATTGCGCCAAAAATATGCCGCTCGTGGTCAACATACTTTTGACGGATATCACCTTGACTTTGAAGGTGTGAGTTAGGCTATTTTAAGCTAATTACTTCCAGTTCCGAAACAAGCCGAGTAATGATTTTTTCTTGCTCAGCTAACTGCTCGCGAGTTTCCTCGACAAGGTGGGCTGGTGCCTTCTCAACGTAAGTCGGATTTTCCAGGCGCTTCTTTAATCCCGCCAATTTCTGACGTGCTTCGGCTAGGCGCATTTCCAAATTTTCCTGATGTTGGTACAGAGTTTCGCTATCAATATCTAGCCATGCTTCCCTGTTTGCTGCTGCTAATCTCAGTCCGCGCGGCTGATCCGTGTGTTCAATTGCCTCAAGCCGCATGAGATGCTTAATTGTGTCTTGATTGTCGGCAATAAGGTTGTCGTTGCCGTATAACAATCGATATTTCTTATTCCCTGGCAGTTCAGCAATCACCCAGCGACCTTCAGCGACCAGAAGTTTAAGTTGCTCGAATTGCTCAGCGGCAATCGGATCGAACTTTTCTGGAGTTGGCCAAGCTTCACGCATCAAAATGCCGTCGGTGTAATTAAGAGTTTGCCAAATAGTTTCCGTAACAAACGGCGCAAATGGATGAGCGATTTTCAAAGAAGTCGCCAAAACCCAAGACAATAATGGACGATTGATCGCGGTTTTAGATGATTCAATATACCAGTCAGCCACGTCGTCCCAGATGGTGTGATAAACAGTTTCTGATGCCTCTGAGAAGCGATATTGCTCTATTCTAACGGCAATGTTGTTGGCGGCGTCATTCAATTGACGAATAATCCAGTGATCGGCCGGAGTTTGTGGTTCTAAGTCGACAATTTGGTGATTATCACCAATTTGCGCCTCGACAAACCTGGCAATATTCCATAGCTTATTACAGAAATTACGTGCCGCAATGACTGATCCCTTGTTGAAAGCTTGGCTTTGAGCTGGCGCTCGCCCAGAAATAACTCCCATGCGCGTTGCGTCAGATCCGAATTCCGCAACCAATTCCATTGGATTAATGACGTTGCCCTTGGATTTGGACATTTTCTGATTGTGTTCATCATTAACCATTCCGTGTAGATAAACTTCTTTGAACGGCAACTTCCCTGTTCGGTATAGACTAAGTATGATCATTCGAGAAACCCATGCGCGCATAATATCCATACCAGTTTCCATCATGTCAGTTGGGAAATAATTAGCTAAATCGCCGCCGGTTAAATAATCTGTTACGATGTACGGCCATTGACCAGATGAGAACCAAGTATCAAAGGTATCTTCCTCCCTGATATATGTTGTGTCATTTACAACAATACTTTGCTCGTTGGTGCGAGTATCAAATATCCAATCCTTAGGGTCGTTTTCATTTACAAACGCAGGAATTGGTATTCCCCATGGAATTTGTCGTGAAATATTCCAGTCTTTCAATTGCTCAAGATATGCGATGAGTTCTTTGCGCTTGGATGCTGGATAAAAAGTAATTTCTTCTTTTTTGAGTGCATCAATTGCCGGCTGTGCGAGTGATTGTGTTTTAATAAACCACTGCTCTTTAATCATTGGCTCAATTACGCTGCCGCACTTATAGCAATGTCCAACGGCGTGTTCAATTTCAGTTTCACCGCGGCGTAGCTCTAGCGCTTCCAACGCCTCCAAAACTCGAGCGCGAGCTTCTACTGGCGTTAATCCTAAGAACTGCGCTGGCACGTTTATCATCTTCCCTTCTGGGCTGATAATTGACTCTAGAGGCAAATCATGGCGTTTTGCAATTTCAAAGTCGTTCGGGTCGTGCGCTGGCGTAATCTTAACCGCACCGGTACCATAGCTCATGTCGACATATTCGTCCGCGATGATAGGAATTTCCTTATCAATAATTGGCAGTAAAATGCGAGTTCCAATCAATTTTTTGTATCGCTCGTCATCTGGATGAACTGCCACAGCGACGTCGCCGAGCATAGTTTCTGGACGCGTAGTAGCTACGATAATCTCGCCAATTTTATCTAATGTCGGGTAAGCTATTTTCCACAACTTCCCTTTCTCGTTCTTATGTTCTACCTCGATGTCGGCAAAGCTGGTTTGATGCTTGGTACAGTAATTAACAATCCTCTCACCTCTGTAAACTAAGTTGTCGTCCCACATTTTCTTAAACGTATCGTATACGGTGTTGATGACTTTGTCGTCCAGAGTGAATGTCAAATGCTTCCATGATGCACTAACACCTAACGCGCGCAATTGCAGCTCCATATTGCCGCGTTTTTCTTGTACAAAATTCCAAACTTGACTATACAATTGGTCACGTGAAAAATCGAAGCGACTCTTCCCTTGCTTCGT